>JBGSVG010000001.1:0-5453 GCA_041753095.1 Sphingorhabdus sp.
TGTGGAAAGCGCGCCTAACAACCGTGCGAGCAGGCTTTGTCAAGTCGGGATTGCCTGTTATGGCCCAAACCGCATGCAGATTCATCCACTCATCACCGACAGCAAACGACTCGCCGAATTGTGCGAGCGGCTCGCCCAATCGCCCTTTGTTGCGGTCGATACCGAATTCATGCGGGAAAATACTTATTATCCCGACCTTTGCCTTGTACAGCTCGCCGATGCCTACGAGGCCGCAGCGGTCGACCCCAAGGCCGTAGGACTCGACATGACGCCGATGCTGGATCTGCTTTGCAATAACGAAGATGTGCTGAAGGTATTCCACGCTGGCGGGCAGGATATCGAGATTTTCTTCAACCTCACCGGTAAGACACCGCATCCGATGTTTGACACGCAAATCGCGGCGATGGCGTTGGGGCAAGGCGAGCAAATTGGTTATTCTAACCTCGTCGACCTGTGGATGAGCATCCAACTTGATAAAGGTGCACGCTTCACTGATTGGTCGAGACGGCCATTGGACAAGCGCCAGATCGATTATGCGATTGCCGACGTCACGCATCTTTCGGTCATTTTTCCTATGATGCTCGAAAAGCTGAAGGTGACTGGACGCGGCGCGTGGCTTAACGATGAGATGGAACGGATTTCGGACGCCGCCAATTATCGGAACGATCCGGAAAATGCCTGGAGCCGGATCAAGGTCCAGTCGCGCAAGCCCGAGGTGCTAGGCCGCCTGCAAGCGATGGCCGCATGGCGCGAGAAAGAAGCACAGCGCAAAAATATCCCGCGCGGGCGGATCATGAAGGATGAAACCCTCGCCGATATCGCCGCACATCCTCCGAAATCGCAGGCCGATTTGCCCAAAGTCCGCGGCCTTTCCCCCGCATGGCGCGATAATGAAATTGGCGCACGTCTGATTGGCGTCATCGAGGCCAGTCAGCCAATGTCCCGCGACATTTTGCCTGACCGTGGCCGTGGTGCTCCGGGTGGCGGCAAGGATGGGTCGCTTGTCGCTGACCTGCTGAAGCTGTTACTGAAGATCCGATCGCGTGAGATCAACGTCGCCCCCCGCCTCATGGTGCGCACGGAAGAGCTTGAGCGGCTAGCGGCTGGCGAACGCGAGGATCTCGAAGTGCTGACGGGCTGGCGCTATGAACAATTCGGACGCGACGCGCTGGACCTGGTCGAGGGCCGTTTGGCATTCGCGGTGGTCAATGGTAAGCTCAAAATGACGCATACAAGAGAAGAGGATATGGTGAGATGAGAGCCATGATACCGGTTGTAATACTGGCTTTGACCGCTTGCACTGGCCCTGTCCGCGAAGCACCCTATACGACCGAACCCGTGCCAGTCGACAAGGCAGGTGGTTTCAGTTGCGCCGCCGAATCGGTCCAATATGCTATCGGTCAGAAAACCAGCGTTGAACTCGGGTCGAAGCTGGTAAAAGAAAGCGGATCGCAATCATTGCGCTGGCTGCCTCCGCGTTCGGCCGCAACCATGGATTATCGGCAAGACCGGCTGAACATAGCGTATAATGACGACATGATAATCACCCGTGTCAATTGCGGCTAAGCGTCGAGCACTCTTTTTACCAAAGTCAGATTAACCGGTGCATTGTCCGCCAAAGCCATTGCATTGGCAGCACGGGCAAAGCTCTCGATGGCGGCGTAGCTGCGTTCAATGCGCCGTTTGACATAGCTTAGTGCATCAATGCTGATTGCTGCGCCCCGATCAGCCAGCTGCTTTTGTAATAATTGTTCGATCATCTCATCATCGGGCGGCGCGATTTCAAGCAGAAGAGCAGCTCCCAAACGCGACTGCAAATCGGGCAACGAAATGTTCCAGTCTGCCGGACGCCAGCGTGAAATAAGCAGCAACGGCACTTCGCTTTCCTGCGAACGGTTCCACGCGTTGAAGAGCGTTTCGGCGGCACTGGTCTCGGCGTCATCAATGACCGTCCCGCCCTGCCCAGAAAAATAGCGCGCCATCAGGCTTTTTCCCGATCGCGCCGGCCCTGTCAGTATGGCGCAGCGTCTTGGCCATGTTGCAGCGCTACTTAGCCCCGCAAAGGCAGTAGAATTGGATGGCGTGATGATCAGGCTGGACGACGCGCCACCACGCAGTTCGTCCAAAGGTAAGGCAATCTGGCGCATCAATTCAGCGATTAAAGCTCACGGACGGGGTGGCTGCGCGGGCGGGGTTGACGGGACGTCGCGCGGCGTTTCAGCTTCAGGCACCACCGATTTGACGACCTCTTCGAGTGACTGGGTTACCGGCGGATCTATTTGCGGGTCGGCGCCGCCTTCAACCGGCGCTTCCAGCACTTCGGTATCGAGCTCTTCTTCGTCGACCACTTCCTGTTCCAGCACAAGCGACGCGTCGGCACGCAAGCGGCCAGCGGCCAGCGCCGACTGGAACAATTCGTCCATCCGCACCACGGCTTGATCCATCATCGCAGGAATTCCCGAGCTGCTTGATGTGCGAAGCGTAAAGGAACCGAGGAACTTGTTGTCAGGACCATAGCGTGCAGAGAAACGGCCTACTACAGGCCCTCCAGGCCACTGCCGTTCAATGCGAGCGATAGGAATAATCACATCTGCAGCACCGAACTGATCAAGAATCGTCCGCCACCACCCACGGCTGCGCCGGTCGATTTGCCCTGCGTTGAGCAAAAGCGATTCGCCGCCCGCACCGCTTGGCCGGACATAATCGATGGTACTCTCCGCTGTCCGGTATTTGGCCCAGCTGCGCTGCCACGACGTACGCTGTTCGAACACCGTCGGTGCACCTGCCGTGTATGTAACGGGTAACAGCAATAACGGTGCCGACCGCCGCCGAACGCCGCTTACACCAAGTAATTGCCCTGCCCTCGCGCGGTCAAAAAGCACGCCAAGCTTTGCCACGTAGCGGCGCGGACCGATCTGTTCTTCCTGAACAACAATTGCCGCAACAATGCCGTCAAGCGTCGAATCGGATAGTGTTGCCCCCGCACTGCCATGGGTTTTGCGCCACAGCGCACTCCACGCGAGGCGCTGCGCTTCCTCCCACCCCTTTTGCCGGGCTTCGAATGCGTTTTTGCCAGTGACATTGACCGCGACGCCCGTGACTTCAAAGTCGCCGGTGCTAGCAATTGGCGCGATACCGCGCTTTGGACCTTCGATTTGTGCAACAACAATGCCGCCACCAATCAGCGCCAACGGCAGGCCGATTGCCGCAATTCCAAACCATTTCCCGCCCAATTTTGTCATTGCCGCAACCTTTAGGCGACATAGGCGTGGAATTCCAACCCTGTTCTCGCTAACGGCGGTAAATGGACGCAAAACAGAATTCGAACGAACCCTATACCTACGCCAAAGCGGGCGTTTCAATTGACGCGGGCAATGCGCTGGTGCGGGCGATTGCGCCGATGGCCAAAGCGACGAGGCGTGCGGGCGCAGATGCCGATCTGGGCGGATTTGGCGGGTTTTTCGATTTGAAGGCTGCGGGGTTCAACGATCCGTTGCTGGTGGCCGCCAATGATGGCGTCGGCACGAAGCTGAAGCTCGCTATCGACTCGGGACGGCACGAGGGCGTTGGCATCGACCTCGTGGCGATGTGCGTGAACGATCTGATTGTGCAAGGTGCAGAGCCGCTTTTCTTCCTCGATTATTACGCCAGCGGCAAACTCGACCTCGATGTTGCAACTGCGGTAGTCGCGAGCATCGCAGAGGGCTGCAAACTTGCCGGATGCGCTTTGATCGGCGGCGAGACGGCGGAGATGCCGGGGATGTATTCGGACGGCGACTATGACCTCGCCGGTTTCTGCGTCGGCGCGGTCGAGCGCGATCAGGTGCTGACTGCGGATAAGATTGCTGACGGCGATGTGCTGTTGGGGCTGGCGTCTTCGGGCATCCATTCAAACGGCTTTTCGCTCGTGCGGCGATTGGCGACTGACAAGGGCTGGAAACTCGACCGCCCTGCTTTGTTTGACCAGAATGTGATCCTGATCGACGCGCTGATGGCGCCGACTCGTATCTATGTGAAGTCGTTGCTGCCCTTAGTTCGCACTGGAAAGATTCACGCCATGGCGCATATCACCGGTGGCGGCTTGCTGGAAAATATCCCGCGCGTGTTGCCTGCTGGTCTGCACGCCCACGTCGACGCCGACGCGTGGGAGCAGCCGCGGCTGATGGCGTTTCTGCAAGCGCAGGGCAATATCGAACCCGAAGAAATGGCGCGCACGTTTAACTGCGGTGTCGGCATGGTGCTTGCTGTTGCTGAAGGCGACGTTGCCGATGTGACGGCGGCGCTCGAAGCAGCGGGCGAGACGGTACACCGCATCGGCCATATTGCGGCAGGCGAGAAGGGGTGCACTGTTTCAGGCAGCGTCGAAACTTGGAGCGCCCAATCCGACTGGACCGCAACCCACAATGGCTAAAGCCAAAGTCGCCATCCTGATCTCCGGTACCGGCACCAACATGGCCGCCTTGCTCTACGCCGCCAGGCAGCCCGCCTGCCCCTATGAAATAATCCTAGTCGCGAGCAATAACCCTGATGCCGAAGGCCTGAAACTCGCCGCAGCGGAAGGCATTGAAACGTTTGTACAAAGTCACGAGCACCTCGATCGCGCGGTCCATGACGCGATGATCCACGACCGGATTGTCCATGCAGGTGCAACGCATATCGCACTCGCGGGTTATATGCGGATATTGAGCGAGGCATTTGTGCAGAAATGGGAGGGGCGAATGCTCAATGTCCATCCGTCGTTGCTGCCCAAATATAAAGGCCTTCACACGCATCAACGCGCGATTGAGGCTGGCGACAGTCACGGTGGGTGCAGCGTGCATCTGGTGACGGCGAAGCTGGATGACGGGCCGGTGCTTGGCCAGATGCAAGTGGCGATTTTGCCCGATGACACCGCCGATACGCTGGCGGAGCGCGTCAAGCTGGCCGAGCATCAACTGTATCCGCGAATACTCGCCGAATATGTCAGCCGCGATACCGACCCCGCATGGTTAGTCCAACAGGTCCGCGAACGCGCGCTGGCGCAGCCCGAGGCCGACGAGGTCGCCAGCCACGGAATGCCCTGCTTCGGCATTATCGGCGGCAAAAAATTTGCTTATGTTTCGGTCGACCATCACGGCGACGGCAAGACCGCGTTACTGGTCAAAATCAGCGGCGCGGAGGAGCAGGCGATGCTGATCGACAGCGACCCCAGCCGCTACTACCGCCCCGCCTATTTCGGCGACGGCTGGATCGGCATCAGGCTCGAGCTGGGCGACACCGACTGGGACCATATCGGCGAGTGGCTCGCCAAAAGCTGGCTGGCGGTCGCGCCTAAGAAGTTGACGAAGCTGATGGATGTGGCGGGGGAGTTTTGATAATGCTCCAGCTACGATTAGCCGTCTTCCAAGACATTCCGACGATGCACTCTATCCGGACAAGTGTGACAGAGAATATCCTGTCGCAGGGCAGCATGT
>JBGSVG010000002.1:0-4419 GCA_041753095.1 Sphingorhabdus sp.
GGCCCGTGCTTCGCGAATGAGAATGTCATTGATGCCATCTTGCGGGACGGAATGTTTCGATCGGCTTTTTGCGACCGATATCAGGCGCGCCTTAGGGTTGATCATCGCCATGATGGCGTCGTCGACCAGGCCGTCGTGCACAACGACTTCCGCCGCCGCAACCAACCGCGCCGCTTTTAATGTCAGCAATTCGGGGTCGCCAGGGCCTGCGCCAACCAGATAGACTCGTGCCTTTTCCATCGCTGACAGATGCGCCCGGATTATGACGGCTTCAAATCAGGATAAGTTGGTGCAACCCTAGCAGAACTTTAGCCGGCTATTTGCCCTCAACGGAGGCAACAGTTTCGTCATCCTTCAGTCCAATGCCAATCATCGCTTTGGGAACGTCATTTTCAGACGATACGACTGGATAGGCGCAATAGTCCGCCGCATAATAAGCGCTTGGCCGATGGTTGCCCGACAGGCCTATGCCGCCAAAAGGTGCGGCGGACGATGCTCCATTTGTCGGCGCGTTCCAGTTGACGATTCCGGCGCGGCTGTTGGCCCAGAATTCGTCATATTGCTCTGCGCTGCCGCCGATCAGCGATGCAGACAGGCCAAACCGCGTGTTGTTGGCCTCAGCTATTGCGCTTGCGAAATCCGGAACGCGGATAACCTGCAATAATGGACCGAACAGTTCGATATCCGGGCGGTCAACCATGTCCGTCACGTCAATGATGCCAGGGTTCAGAAATGGACGTCCCTGGATCGGCACGGCCATATGCTTGATAGGCCTTCCGCCCCGGCTCATCAGGGCAAGAAAGCTCTCGATCAAATTGTCGCATACATCATTGTCGATGACAGGGCCCATGAACGGTGGCGGTTCGCCATGCGGTTCGCCGATGACGAGCCGGTCAGCAATCTTCTTCACTTCGCCGACCACCTGATCATAGAGGTCATCCTTGACGATTAACCGCCGCGCCGCAGTACAACGCTGACCTGCGCTCAAAAAAGCCGATTGCACCACCAGAACGGCGGCACTGTGAATATCCTTCGTGTCCCACACGATAATCGGATTATTGCCGCCCATTTCGAGGGCGAGTATTTTATCGGGACGATGCGCGAACTGCCGATTGAGAGCGATACCGGTCTGCGCAGATCCCGTGAACAACAAGCCGTCTATGTCGGAATGCGCCGATAATGCCTTGCCTGTATCCGGACCACCCTGGGCGAGGCGGACGACGCCGTCCGGGATGCCCGCCTTGCGGTAATATTCAACCAGCATCTCGCCTGTAGCGGGTGTTTTTTCCGATGGCTTGAACACGATGGCATTGCCCGCGATCAGCGCAGGTATGATGTGGCCGTTGGGTAGATGCGCGGGGAAGTTATAGGGTCCCAGAACAGCGAGCACACCATGCGGTTTGTGACGGAGTGCGCTTCTTGTTCCTGCCTTGCCATCCAGTCGCCGCTGTGACGTTCGTTCGGCATAGGCGCGCACCGAAATATCCACCTTGTTGACGACTGACTCAACCTCGGCTCGTGCTTCCCACAGAGGCTTTCCGGTTTCTCGCGCAATCAGGTCTGCAAATCTCTCGAGGTCGGCGCGTACACGGTTGCCAAAATTGCGAACGCGTTCGATCCGGAACGATAAAGGGGCTGCTGCCCATTTCGGCCAAGCAGCACGCGCGGCAGCGACCTCCCGATCAATGTCGCTTATCTGTCCGCGCCACAGTTCGGCACCTGTCGCAGGTTCGAATGACACTAATTCGGGCAAGGCGCGCTTTCTGCCAAAGAGGTTAATTCCGGTTTACTATAATGCCGGGCGAGAGTTTTACATCAGGTAAATGCGGCGTGTAAAATCGCTGATTTTCTAGCTTAAGCAAGGGCTTCGTGCATGCGCCGGATGGCATCTATCTTTTGATATAAAGGTTGCCAATCGTCATCACTGGCAATTGCGCTCCAGATCTTCTCGACCTCGTCGATCAGCATTGAACAGGGGCTCGCGTCGGACCAATAGACATGTCCCAGAGAATCGGCGTTTTGATAGTCGCCGAGGATTTCCGCAAAGGATGCGCGGTCTTGTCCATATTTCTGCATATCAGGCGCGCGCCCACCGCGATGTGTGTGGAAAAACATGTCGATTGGAATCTGTTCGCGTACCATCGCGCGTTCGGCGGCCTCGACCAGCTGGCGGTCCTTCTCTTCGCCTTGCGACTTTATGCCGAGCCGCCACAAAAAGCGCCGGATGATGGCATTCTGAAACAGCACAGGGAAGCGCTCCAGAGCTTCAACCAGCGGCGGTGCATCGCAGATCAGCCTGAGCGAGACCGCGAGTTGACCCAAATTCCAATGCGCGGCCTCTGCCTGGCGTCCGAAGGCATATAGCCCACTTTCGTCGAAATAGGCGGCGGTGAAGCGCGGGTCCCAAAACTCTGTGAACCGCCACGGGCCGTAATCGAAACTCTCGCCGGTGATGTTGATGTTATCGGTATTGAGCACGCCGTGAACAAATCCTGCGACCATATAAGAGGCGGCAAGTTCGGCGATGCGCTCTACTGCCAGATCTAATAACTGAGCGGCAGGGTTATCGGACAACGCCTCATTGTATAAAATCGTCAAACAATACTCGACGAGGCGCTGCATCATTTCAGCATCGCCCTCCGCCGCGATACGTTGGAAGGTGCCAATACGGATATGGCTGTGGCTGAGGCGAACCATAACCGCAGAGCGCGTTGGCGAAGGTTCATCGCCGCGCATAAGCTCTTCGCCGGTTTCGACGAGCGAGAACGTCTTGGATGTGTTTACGCCCAAAGCGTCCAGCATTTCGGTAGCCAGTATCTCACGAACACCGCCTTTAAGGGTCAAGCGACCGTCGCCCCGGCGGCTGTAAGGTGTAACCCCCGATCCCTTGGTCCCCAGATCGAGCAACCGATCATGTCCGTCCCGCATCTGCGCAAAGAGAAACCCCCGGCCATCGCCGATTTCCGGATTGTACACCCGAAACTGATGGCCGTGGTATCGCAGCGCCAGCGGCACAGGCATATTGTCAGGCAGGGGATCAAACCGTCCGAAATGCTTTAGCCACGCAGCGTCGCTCAAACCATCAAGGCCGACCGTCGCCGCCCAGCGGTCGTTGCGAAAGCGCAATATCGTTTTTGGAAAATCAGCGGCTTGCACTGCATCGCCAATTTTTTCGCCAAGGGTAGCGATTTTCGGATCGGGGCGGTAGGGGGACGGCAGGGCATCAATTTGCATCATATCCTTCTGGGGGGTGCATTAGGGAAAGGCAAGTATGGCGGCGGTCCGTATCCTCCATTTGCATAGCAGCTTCAATCTGGGTGGGCAGGAATCGCGCACCGTGCGGTTGATGAATCATTTCGGCGATCAGGCTGAGCATAGCGTTCTGTCTGCCGTTCCCGACGCTTATGGGGCCGCTGACGCCATCGACAAGCGTATCAAGGTCAGTTTTCCGAAAGACGCCGCGCCCTCGCTGGCTGGCTGGCCCGGCATGGGGCGTTATCGTAAGCTCGCGAAATATATGAAGAAATTCCATCTCGTGCTCAGCTACAATTGGGGCGCGATGGATGGCGTCATGGCGCGCACCTTGCTCGGCCAAAGCATGGGCTTGCCGCCGCTGATCCACCATGAAGACGGTTTTAATCATGACGAAATCGACCGGTTAAAGGCCCGCCGCAACTGGTTCCGGACCATTGCCCTCCAACGCGCCGATGCTTTGGTGGTGCCGTCGAAAACACTCGAGCAGATTGCACGTACCGCATGGCATCAGCCACTCGAGAAAATCTGCCGGTTCCCCAATGGCATTGACACCGACCATTTCAACCGCCGCCCGCAACGCGGCTCGTTTCCGGGTTTCCAGAAGCGTGAGGGCGAAATCGTGGTGGGAACAATCGCCGGATTGCGGACCGTGAAAAACCTGCCGCGGCTTGTCCGCGCGGTTGCAGCCGCTGGTCCTAATGTCCGACTGGCGATAGCTGGCGAAGGGCCGGAACGTGGTGCGATAATGGCAGAGGCCCAACGGCTTGGCATCGCCGATCGCGTGATGATGCCGGGTTTCCTGCGCGACCCCGCACGCTATATCCGATTATTCGATATATTTGCGCTGTCGTCGGACAGCGAGCAATATCCGATCAGTCTAGTCGAGGCGATGACCAGCGCGCTGCCCGCTATTTCGACCGATGTAGGCGATGTGCGCAATATCGTATCACGCGAAAACTTGCCTTACATTGTGCCTCGCCAGGACGATGACGCACTGGCCAACGCCATCCGTTCGCTCGCTGCCGATGTTGAATTGCGTTCGACGGTCGGATACGCAAACCGCGCTGTTGCCTGTTCGCAATATGACGAATCCACCATGTTTGCCCGCTATCGCCAGCTATATGGTTCTGCGATGAAACGCGCAGATTTTGCGCGACAAGGGTG
>JBGSVG010000003.1:0-5719 GCA_041753095.1 Sphingorhabdus sp.
ACGGTACGCGAGAATATAGCGAAGGGCGCGATGACTGGGCCGTCCACGTTGGCCTTGCCATCGACGGATTGGCAACCATTGGCGCTGTTGCGTTGCCCGGTCGTGACATGACGCTTTGCTCAGCCAACCCTCCTCCATCAAGGCCCGCCAATCAACCCCTGAAAATGCTGGTAAGCAGAACGCGCCCCGCAGCTGAAGCGGTTGCAGTTGCAGACACGCTGGGTGCAGAGTTACTGCCGATGGGATCGGCAGGTGCCAAAGCCATGGCGGTTGTGCGTGGTGAAGCAGATATTTACCTGCATACTGGCGGCCAATATGAGTGGGACAATTGCGCACCCGTTGCGGTCGCGGCCGCCGCCGGTTTGCATTGTTCGCGGGTTGACGGATCTCCGTTGCGTTATAACAATATGGACCCATATCTGCCGGACCTGTTGATTAGCCGACCAGAATTGTTTGCCGATATTATGCAGGCGCTTAGAAGCTAATTTACCTGCCGGTCATAGCCTTCCCAATAAGGCGCGCGGAGATCCTTTCGCAAAATCTTACCCGACGCATTACGTGGTAAAGCGGATATTACATCTACAGATCGGGGCACTTTGAAGCCCGCAATACGCTCGCGCGCCCAATTGATCACGCTATCAGGGTCAATGGTTGCTCCTGCTTTAGGGGCGCATACCGCCTTTACCGACTCCCCCCATTTAGCATCAGGGACGCCAATTACCGCGACTTCCATTACATCTGGATGCCCGTAAATCGCGCTCTCTACCTCTGCCGGGTAGACATTTTCGCCACCGGTAATGATCATGTCCTTCACGCGATCGTGGATGTAGAGATAACCGTCGTCATCCATATATCCCGCGTCACCGGTCTTTACCCAACCGCCTTGCGCCATGGTGCCCTTCGTGGCTTCGGGCAAATTCCAGTAGCCAATCATATTATTGGACGAACGCGTCCAAACCTCACCGACATCACCGACTGGCAGATCGTTTCCAGCGCCATCGACGATACGCAACTCGACGCCAGGAAGCGGTTTACCCGCCGAACGCATCCTTTTGTTGCCATTGGGGTCGTGATCTTCAGGAGGCAGCATGCAAATCGTCCCGGTCGTTTCGGTCATCCCGTAGACCTGAATAAACTGCGCGCCGAAGACGTTGATACATTGACGAAGTAACTCAAGCGGGATGGGAGCGGCACCGTACAGGATATATTTGAGGCGGCTGTAATCGACCGACCCACAACGCGGATGGTTGACCATCATCTGCAATGCAGCGGGCACGATAAACAAACGCGTTGCCCCGCCTGTTTCAATTGCATCGAAAACCCCGTCTGGCGTGAATTCGGCTTGTACAAGACCAGGCAATCCGGACGCGAGCGCCATGATACCTAGTCCTGTGCCACCAATATGGGCACATGGCATTGCGATCAGGACAACCTCATCATCATCCCATTTGGTATAGGCATGATCAGAATTCTCCGAATGTTTGCGAAGTGCAAAAAGATTGCGATTGGAGAGAAACGCGCCTTTCGGATTACCGGTCGTCCCGGATGTGTACAGTTGCAACACCGCGTCGTCCGGCCCAGCGGCGTCGAAATCAGCGCGGTCGGTCGCGGCAATCAGCGTCCTGGCTTCATCTCCCGCGATAACGCGCTCCAGATGTTGCGCGTGACCAGACAGAGCGTCGCCCACCCCGTCAAACCCTTTTCCTGTGAATAGAATGCGCGCGCGGGTGTCGTTGGCGATATAGGCCCACTCTGCAGGTGCAAGCCGCCAGCCAATGGGAACCATGACAACACCGACCCGTGCGGCGCCGTAAAACAGACTGAAATAAAGATCGCTGTTTTTGCCGATCCAGGCAATGCGGTCGCCCTTTTTAAGGCCTGCGGCTAGCAACATCGTGGCTATTCTGGCCGTCCGTTCCTCGAGGTCGGCATAGCTGTAAACCCGGTCTTCCTCCTGAAGCGCGATGCATTCAGGCCGCTCATCAGCCCAGTGCTTCAAAAATCCGTCAAATGTCAGAATATCCGTAACAGCTAAGCCCACAACCATCCTCCTTGCAGCAGCTCATGCGAAGCGAGCGCCGTCCTGCGAATTGTGGGCGATAATCAACGCATGTCAATCGCGCGATTAAACTTCACCGGCTGCACGTCGCAAAATGAGCGAGAGATTGTTGGCTGGCATCTGGATAATATCTGCCGACGTTAGTCCGGCGGCATGGGCGTTCGTCTCGATCGCTTCAACAGCGCGTAAGCCCCATTGCGGTTCGCGACTTTTCAGCGACTCATCAAATGCTTCGTTGCTTGGTGCCGTCGGGATGCCCTCCTGACGAAAGGGACCATAAAAATAGAGCGGAGCTCCCGGTGGCAATATTCGTGCCGCATTCCGAAGCAGGCCTAAAGTAGCGACCCACGGGCTGATGTGGGCCATATTGATACAGATGATCGCATCGGCTTTTTTGACGATCCAATCTGAAGCGGCATCAAGTTGCAAAGGCTGCTTCAAGTTGCTGCATCCAGCTTCCTCAGCCCATGCCGCGATTGATGCGAGAGCGGTGGGATCGGGATCGCTGGGTTGCCAGGTCAGTTTCGGAAATCTCCGGGCAAAATATACAATATGCTCGCCCGTGCCGCTTGCAATTTCGAGCACTGTGCCTTCAGCAGGCAAAATGCATTCCAGCACATCCGCTATGGCTTCCCGGTTGCGTTCGGTTGCTGGCGCGAAACGTTTCGCTTCGCCGCCAGCTTCGAAAACAAACGGGGATGGTCCGCTCACTCCGCAGCCACCGCCTGCTCTGGTTCCCGCCATACCAGTATCGGCTTGCGGGCTGCCTGCGTCTCGTCGAGGCGACGGCGCGGTGCATGATGTGGAGCGGATTTGAGCAATGGATCACCAGCCTTGGCCCGCGCTGCCACCGAGCGCAGCGCGCCGATGAACTGGTCGAGCGTTGCTTTGCTCTCTGTTTCGGTGGGCTCGATCAGCATCGCGCCATGCACCACCAACGGGAAATAGACAGTCATCGGGTGATAGCCCTCATCGATCAGACCCTTTGCGATATCGAGCGTCGAGAAGCCTTCGGCCATGCCGTCATCCGAGAACAAGGCCTCATGCATGCACGGGCCGCTGTGCGCGAACGGCGCGTCTAGGACGTCTTCGAGGCTACGTAGAATGTAATTGGCGTTTAGCACCGCATCTTCCGCGACCTGACGCAAGCCATCCGCTCCGTGCGACATGATGTACGACAGTGCACGGGTAAACATCCCCATCTGCCCATGGAAGGCGACCATGCGGCCAAAGGTAGCATCATGATGTTCGCCAGCAGTTTCCTCTTCAACAAGCAGATAGCGATCGCCATCCTTGTCGACAAAGGGCAAGGGCGCATAGGGCGCGAGCGCTTCGGACAAGACCACCGGCCCGGAACCCGGACCACCGCCGCCATGCGGTGTGGAGAAGGTCTTGTGCAGATTGATGTGCATGGCATCGACGCCAAGATCGCCAGGGCGCACACGTCCGACAATCGCGTTGAAATTCGCTCCGTCGCAATAAACATAGCCGCCCGCAGCATGCACCGCGTCCGAGATTTCGCGCATATCGCGCTCGAACAGGCCGCAAGTATTAGGGTTCGTGATCATCACGCCGGCAACGTCAGGTCCAAGCCGTGCTTTCAATGCGGCGAGGTCAACCCTGCCCTCTGATGTAGCAGGGATATTTTCCACTTCATAACCTGCAAACGCCGCAGTCGCCGGGTTTGTCCCGTGCGCGCTTTCCGGGCAGAGAATTACCGAACGGGCATCCCCCCGCGCGGTCAAAGCTGCACGGATTGCCAATATCCCGCAAAGCTCGCCATGTGCGCCTGCTTTGGGCGACATCGCTACGGCCTTCATGCCAGTCAGCGTAATCAGCCAATGTGCCAGTTCGTGGATGACCGCCAGCGCGCCTTGCACAGTTTCGACCGGCTGCAACGGATGCACATCGGCGAAGCCCGCCATCCGCGCGACTTTTTCGTTGAGGCGCGGGTTGTGCTTCATCGTGCAGCTGCCAAGCGGGAAAAAGCCCAGGTCGATGGCGTAATTTTGACGGCTGAGGCGGGTGTAATGCCGCACTACTTCGGGTTCAGACAGCCCGGGCAGGCCAATATCGCGGTGGCGCTCAAGATTACCGAGCCGCGAGGTAACTTTAGGTGCCTCGGCTAAATCGACGCCAGTGGTGCCATTATTGCCAATCTCGAATATCAGTGCTTCTTCCAGCATCAGCGCCTTGTTGCCAGTGTAGGTCGCAGGTTTGGCTTCTCCGGCGACGCCCATTTCGGGCTTCCAACCGCTTTGATTGATCGCGTTCATGTCAACACCTCCTGCAAAATATTGGCGAATGCTTCGACATCCTCGGCAGTGGCAACCTCGGTCACCGCGACGACGAGGCCGTTTTCCAAGGCATCTACGCCCGGATACAGCCGTCCGAGGGATACGCCTCCAAGGATTTTTCGGTCGGCCAGTGCCCGAACAACCGGCCGTGCCGCCTTGGGCAAACGCAATGTGAATTCGTTGAAAAAGCTATTATTGACCAGCTCAACGCCGGGGATTTGCGTCAGCCGTTCCGCTGCATTCACCGCGAGCGCATGGTTGAGAGCCGCCAATCCGCGCAGGCCCTTCTCGCCAAGCAATGTCATATGCACACTGAAAGCTAGCGCACAAAGCCCTGAATTTGTACAAATATTAGATGTCGCTTTTTCACGGCGGATATGTTGTTCACGTGTGGAAAGTGTCAGAACAAATCCACGTTTGCCCTCGGCATCAACGGTCTCGCCGCACAGACGACCCGGCATCTGCCGTACAAACTTTTCCTTGCAAGCGAACAGGCCAACATAGGGTCCGCCGAATTGCAGGCCAACGCCAATCGACTGCCCCTCGCCTACCACAATATCGGCACCCATTTCGCCAGGCGCCTTGATGGCGCCCAAAGCGACCGGCTCCGTAACCACAGCAATCAGCAGCGCGCCTTGCTCGTGCGCCTTTGCAGCAATGGCCGACAGGTCCTCGATGCGGCCCAATATGTCGGGATATTGCACGACCACACAGCTGGTTTCGCCGTCAATGGCCGCAAGCAGGCGTGTACTATCGGTATTCGCCGACAATTCGGGAAGCGCGATATCAAGCGTGTCGCCAGTATATTTAGCCATTGTTTTGGCGACGCTTACATAATGCGGATGCAGCCCAGACGAGAGGATTGCTTTCGTCCGTTTGGTAATGCGGCCCGCCATGCCGATAGCTTCCCAGCACGCCGTCGAGCCATCGTACATCGATGCATTGGCAACATCGCAGCCCAGCAGACGCGCAACCTGAGTCTGGAACTCAAACAGCATCTGCAGCGTGCCTTGAGCGATTTCAGGCTGGTAAGGCGTATAGGCGGTCAGGAATTCGCCGCGCTGGATGATATGATCGACCGACGCCGGAACATGATGCTTGTAGGCCCCACAGCCAAGGAAGAAGGGGTGGTGCGACGCCGCCATGTTCCTGCGCGCAAGGTTTGAGAAATGCCGCTCAACCGCCATTTCGCTGGCATGATTGGGCAGCCCGCGGATTGGGCCATCCAGTTGCGCTTCGGCGGGGACATCGACAAACAGGTCATCGATGCTGTTCGCGCCAATGACGCCGAGCATGGCTTGGCGGTCGGTTTGGGTAAGCGGGAGATAACGCATGATATTCCTTAAAGTCCGTCGACAAACGC
>JBGSVG010000004.1:0-2411 GCA_041753095.1 Sphingorhabdus sp.
GACGCGGAAACGCTTGATGGCTTCCTCGTCCATCAATGCCTCGACGGCAGGCAAAATGTCGAAATACTCGACCTGATCAATGCTGCGCTGATCGGCGGGATTAAAGCGGCGAATAGTTTCGATTTCGTCGCCGAAAAAGTCAAGGCGAAGCCCGAACTCGCTGCCCGCTGGAAACAGGTCAACGATGCTGCCGCGGATGGCGAACTCTCCGGCTTCGGCAACGGTGTCGACGCGGAAATAGCCGTTTGATTGCAGCAACGACGCCAGACGCTCGCGGGTGATTTCGCGGCCCGCGGTCAACCGCTCGCCGGTTTGGCGGATACGAAATGGCGTTACATATTTCTGGATGACGCCGCCAATTGTGATCAGGACGAGTTGCTTCTTTTTCGGCGGCTGTTGCAGCGCCTGCAGCGTCGACATGCGCTGCGACGTCACCGCCACCGAGGGCGACGCGCGGTCATAAGGCAGGCAATCCCAAGCGGGCAGCTGTAAAATTTCGAGTTCGGGCGCGAAAAACGGTACGGCATCGGCAACGGCGCGCATGGCCGCATCGTCGGGCGCGATAAACAAAGTGCGGCCCTTCGCAGCCCGCGTCAGATCGGCCAGCAACAAGGGTGCAAAGCCCGATGGCACCGATGCCAGCGTCAGTCCGCTTCGGCTGTTAATGATGCGTTGCAGGTCGATCATGATTTTTGGGTATCAAGCCCTTCAGGAAGCGAAATGAAGTCGAGCCGCTTGAGCTGGTCCATCAGTGGTCCTGCGAATGTTGCTTCGGGTTCCTCCGTTCCCAGCGCCCATGCCATGATGTCGACATCCTGTTCTTCGAGCAGCCGCTCGAACCACGCATATTCAACCGCTCCCCAATCAACGGAATAGCAGTCAAAAAACCCGCCAATCATGGCATCGGCCTCACGCGTACCGCGATGATGCGCGCGGAAGTGTAGTTTTCGGCGATAGGGGTCGGCGTCCATCGGGCGCGTCCTTTTGGCTATGGTTTCAACGGAAGACAGGGTTATAGGTCGTTAGAGATGCGCCCCGAGATACTCAATCCGTTATTTGCAGAAGTCCGCGCAATGAAAGGCGTCGGCCCCGGTCTGGCCAAGCCACTGGAGCGGTTAGGGCTCGAACGCATCAAGGACGTCGCTTATCATTTCCCGGTTTGCTGGACGTATCGCAAATCCGTCTCGCGACTTAATGTGTCCGATGTCGGCGAAAATATCATCGTTCATTTGACCGTGATGGAGCATCGAAGCAGCGGCAGTGCGCGTGCGCCGCTGCGCATTTACGCCGCGGATGCCGATGGTAATTACATTACGCTCACCTTCTTCGGGCGCAACGGCGGGTGGGCACGTAAGCAGCTTCCGGTTGGCGAAGCGCGGGTTATCTCGGGCAAGCTTGATCGATATGGTGACGAGCTACAGATGGTGCACCCTGACCACATTGTGCCGGTTGGCGGTGCAGGCTCGCCGGGCCTCGCTGAGCCGGTTTATCCGCTGTCCGAAGGCCTGACCAACAAAAGAATGTGGCAGCTCGCTGCGGCCGCGCTGGAGCAGATACCGGAGTTACCCGAATGGATCGAACCTAGCTTGCTGTCCGCGCGTGGTTGGGCGCAGTGGGCGGAGTCGCTACACGTGGTACACCGCAAGGACGACCAAAACGCGCGCGACCGCCTCGCTTATGACGAGCTTTTCAGCAACCAGTTGGCGATGCGGCTCATTCGTGCGGCAATGGATAAACGAACCGCAGTGCAGATACGCGGCGACGGGCATTTGGTTGACCAGCTCAAACTGCCTTTTGCGCTCACCAATGCGCAGAAGCGCACGATTTCCGAAATCGAGGGCGATCTTTCACAGTCACGACCGATGCTCCGCCTGCTTCAGGGTGATGTTGGCGCGGGCAAGACGATGGTGGCGCTAATGGCGCTGCTCCGCGCCGTTGAGGCAGGATTGCAAGGGGCGATGCTGGCACCCACCGAGATATTGGCGCGGCAGCATTTTTCGGGCCTGCAAAAACTGCTGGCCGGAATGCCTATCAACATCGCGATTTTGACGGGTCGGGATAAGGGCAAGCTGCGCGAGGCAACCTTGATGGGGTTGGCCGACGGTTCGATCCATATTCTCGTCGGTACGCATGCGATTTTTCAGGAAGCAGTGACGTACAAGGCGTTGGCTGTCGCTGTGATTGACGAGCAGCACCGCTTTGGCGTGTCGCAGCGGCTGATGCTGTCGCGCAAGGGCAGGGGCGTACCACATCTGCTGGTCATGACTGCCACGCCGATTCCGCGCAGCCTCGCGCTTGCAGCTTATGGCGAAATGGACAGCTCGATCCTCGATGAACTGCCACCGGGACGTACGCCTGTTGAAACGCGGGTGATTTCGCAGGAGCGGCTGCCCGAAATCATCGACGGCGTC
>JBGSVG010000005.1:0-5283 GCA_041753095.1 Sphingorhabdus sp.
CATCCATTCGTCCAGTGATTCGAATACCGAGTCTGTAGAAGAGGACTGTACCATGAAGATCATCGTCCCTGTGAAGCGGGTCATCGATTATAACGTGAAGCCACGGGTCAAATCCGATGGCACCGGCGTCGATCTGGCCAATGTCAAAATGAGCATGAACCCGTTCGACGAAATCGCGGTCGAAGAAGCGCTTCGCTTGCGCGAAAAGGGCGTTGCGACCGAAGTGATTGCTGTTTCTGTCGGCCCTGAAAAGGCGCAGGAAACATTGCGCACCGCACTCGCCATGGGTGCCGACCGCGCGATTCTTGTGGTCGCTGAAGATGTCGAGCCTTTGGGCGTTGCCAAAATCCTCGCCAAGATCATGGACGAAGAACAGCCCGGCCTTGTTATCTTGGGCAAGCAGGCGATTGACGACGATTCGAACCAGACCGGCCAGATGCTGGCCGCGTTGACCGGCCGTCCGCAAGGCACCTTTGCCAACACCGTCACGGTGTCGGGCGATGAAGTCCATGTCGCGCGCGAAGTTGATGGCGGATTGCAAACACTGTCGCTGAAAATGCCAGCGATTGTCACCACCGACCTTCGCCTCAATGAGCCGCGTTACGCATCGCTGCCCAATATCATGAAGGCCAAAAGCAAGCCGATGGCGACCAAAACGCCAGCCGATTACGGCGTCGATGTAACGCCGCGCCTCAATACCCTGAAAGTGGTTGAGCCGCCGGTGCGCAGTGCCGGTATCAAGGTTGCCGACGTCGATGCGCTGGTCGCAAAACTCAAGGAACTGGGAGTGGCCGCATGAAGACCCTCGTTTATGTAGAGCATGACAACGCGTCGATGAAGGATGCGACACTGGCGGTCGTAACTGCTGCATCGCAATTGGGCGAAGTGCATTTGCTCGTTGCCGGTTCGGGCTGCGGTGCGGTTGCCGAGCAAGCCTCAAAGATCGCTGGCGTTGCCACGGTCCATGTTGCCGATGACGCGGCTTATGCACAGCAGCTCGCAGAAAATGTCGCGCCACTTGTTGCCGGATTGATGAGCACGCATGACGCGTTCCTCGCGCCTGCCACGTCGAACGGCAAGAACATCGCCCCGCGTGTTGCAGCATTGCTCGACGTGATGCAGATTTCAGACATCCTCTCGGTCGAAAGCGCCGATACCTTCACGCGGCCTATCTACGCAGGCAACGCAATCGCAACGGTGCAGTCCAGCGATGCGAAGAAAGTCATCACCGTTCGCGGCACTGCCTTTGCTAAGGCTGCCGATACCGGTGGTTCGGCCACAATCGAATCCGTCTCGGGCGGCGGCGATGCAGGCACGTCGAGCTTCGTCTCGGCAGAGATCGCCAAGCAGGAACGTCCTGAGCTGACGTCGGCGAAAATCATCGTCTCCGGCGGTCGCGCGCTCAAGGACGCCGACACCTTTGCAGCGACCATCCTGCCGCTCGCTGACAAGCTCGGCGCAGGCGTCGGCGCAAGCCGTGCTGCGGTTGACGCTGGCTACGTCCCCAACGACTATCAGGTCGGCCAGACCGGCAAGATCGTCGCGCCTGAAGTCTATATCGCGGTCGGCATCTCCGGCGCGATCCAGCATCTGGCTGGCATGAAGGACAGCAAAGTCATCATCGCCATCAACAAGGACGAGGATGCGCCGATCTTCCAAGTCGCTGACATCGGGCTGGTTGCCGACCTGTTTACCGCCGTGCCGGAGCTGGTCGGGAAGCTCTGATCGGTTTCGACCAAAGTGGTACTTTGGTCGAGCTTGTAATTATATCCCACCCCGGCGGGAAACCGTCGGGGTTTTTTCTTTACACTAGAGTCGGCAGGCGTGTAGATTCCACACATGGAAATTTCTTCCCTTGGCATTGGCGTCTACTCCGTCCCCGAAGCGGCTCGAATGATTGGTATGAGTAACCAATCACTCTATCGGTGGCTGCGAGGGTATGAATGGAAAGACCGAGAGGCAAAACCAAGAATTTCCGAGCCGCTTTGGAAGACACAGCACAAAATTACTGATGATGGCGTTTTTTTAGGCTTTCGAGATTTAGTTGAAGCCAGGGTGGTGAATGCACTCGTTAAGAAGGGTGTAAGCCTTCAAACCATTCGTCTTTGCTTGGATCGAGCGCAAGACCTAATTGGAAGCGACCACCCACTGTCAACGAAGCTTTTTAAGACCGACGGCAAGGGCATATTCCTACAAATCACTGAGGGAGTTGACGAACCGGAACTGATAAATCTGAAAACGCGCCAAGGAGTATTCAACACCGTTGTGGCTCCATCCTTATCCGGCCTCGAATTTGATGAGCAGGCCGCTCGCAGGTGGCTTTTGAACAATAAAAAAACGATTGTTGCTGACCCGTTGAAATCATTTGGCCAGCCCGTAGTTGATGAGTACGGAATTACCACCTCGGCGCTTTTTCAAGCGGTAGAGGCCGAAGGCTCAATTGAGATTGTCGCAAGCCTTTACGAAATTCGAAAATCTGCGGTTCAGGATGCGATCCTCTACGAAAGTCAAATTAACGGGCGCTCCATCCATTGAAATTGTTGGTGGATAACAACTTACCACCTGTAATGGGTCGCGGGCTTGCTGCCCTCTTTCATGGCAGGCATGAAGTTATTCATATAAAAGATAAGTTCGGACGAGGTGATTTGCCGGACATAGAGTGGATCCGAGCGCTTGGCGCCGAGGGTAAATGGTCGATTTTGTCCGGCGACACCAATATCGCAAAAAAGAAGCCCTCGCGTGAGGCCCTGCTGTCGAACAACCTCGTTGGATTCTTCCCTGCACCAGCAGTTATGAAGCTCGACCTAGCCAAGAAAACGGCTCGCATTCTTTATTTATGGGATGTTATCGAACAGCAGTCCAATATTGTTAGTCGGGGTTGCTTTCAACTCCCTATGAAATCGCAAAGCCTCTTGCAAATCGGCTAGGGCTCCAGGGGAGCGATGCAAGCGACTCCCCCTTGCGCGACTCCTGCAAATGCCCGAAGGGCCGCGCATGAACTCCTCCCCCATTACCGTCGATATTACCGCTACCCTCAATTACCATCTGCCTCAGGCTGCCGATGTGCTGCTCGCGGTGGAAGCTATTCCGAACATGGCCGACCAAAAGCTCGTCTCTGACCTGCTGAAGGTCAAGGGCGATTGCTCGCCGCTGACCACCATCGAAGGCATGGACGGGCTGGGGCGGCGCACATGGCTCCATGCTACGGGGCGGATCGACATCAGTTACACCGCGACCGCCGCGATTGACCGGCTGCCGACGAATATCGCTGGCCTTGGCGTTGTGCCGCATGCCGATCTGCCGCCCGCCTATATCCAGTATCTGATGCCCAGCCGCTATTGCCCCTCGGACAAGCATGAAAATTTCGTCGCCACGCGTTTTGACGCCCCCAATAAGGGCGACCAGATTCTGCAGATGGCTGAATGGATTTATGACAATATCGAATATGCCCCGGGGTTTTCCGGCAGCGGTTCGACCGCGACCGACACCTTCATTTCGCATCGTGGCGTCTGTCGCGATTTCGCGCATCTGCTGATCGCGTTCGCGCGCGCCGCCGACGTCCCTGCGCGTATGGTGTCGGCTTACGGCCTTGGCGTTAACCCCCCTGATTTCCACGCGGTGGTTGAGGTCTACCTTGATGGCCGCTGGCATCTGGTCGACGCCACGCGGCTTGCGCCTGAAGAAAATCTGGTGCGCATAGCCGTTGGCCGCGATGCGACCGATATCAGCTTCATGACAATTTTCGGCACCGCGAATTTGATTTCGCAGTCGGTAGAGGTGGAATTGGCCTAAGGTAGCAAATCAGAGGGCAAAGTCGGCTCGCTCAATATCTTTTCCATCCGGGCCCAGCGCGTTTTGGCATCGGGATTGCCGCGCTCGATATAGTCGCGGACCAAGTCCTTGCCCCAGCCATAGTTTATGACATAGCTGCGATAATGGTCGGTAAAGCCAACCGATTGCTCGGCGCGCGCGGGCGACAGCAAAAGATATTTCTGTGTCAGTTCGAGCGCCCGCACACGGGTCACCTCGCCATCGAGATACATTTTGGCAATCGTCAGCCGCGCGCCCGAAAGCGCTTCGGTCATCTGTTGCATTTTCCAATAAGCCTCGGCAGTGGTCGGATCCAGGCCTGCCAGCGGATAGAGCACGTCCCGCTCGAACTTCAAGCGCTCGGGCCCGGTAAAGGCCAAGTCGATGCCATAATTGGCGCTACCTTCGGACAACACGCTGGTCGGGCTGTAAAGCGGATTGACCTCATATTCCTTCCACCCCTTCCCGCGCGCCAGCCGCTCCTCGACCATCAGATTGAGGACATGGTGGCCCGGATAGCCCTCGTGACAGCCAAGATCGACCGCGCGGCTGATGCGGATTGGCAGGTCGGTGTTGATCTGGATCAGGCTTTTATAGCCACCCTTGTAGTAGTTGTAGCCTGACCAGGTTTTGCCGGTGACAAACTCCATCGTGAAATTCTCAGCCGCCGGCAGCGTGATATGCGCCGCAGTCCGCTTCTTGCATTCGGCAATCGCCGCATCGAAAACGCTTTGCAGGCGGTCCTTTGGAATCGTGAAGCGTTCATTAAAAGCATCGACCCGCGTCGCCAGTGCCCCTTCGCCGGGGATCAGCTTTTCCAGACTGGCAAGGACCGGATCGTAATGCGCCAGCGGCTTCAGATCGGGAACCGTTGCGAACTGACCCTTGGCTTCATCGTCAAAGTTGAACTTCTTGCCCTGAAGCATCTGCAGCCTTGTGTCCGCAGCGACCAGCATACCGCGAAGCGCCAATGCACGGCGGCGCTCCATTTCACCCGAAATTTGTGGCAGCGCGGCATCGATAGCGGCGGCAAGGGTGCGAGCCTCGGCAATCAGATCGGCAAGCGAACGCGGTTTGGCCTTCGCCGCCTCCTGAAGCCCGGCCGGGCCATAATAAGCGTCAACATACTCGGCCTCATGTGTGCCAGCTTCCAACGTCAGTTTGATATAAGCATCGGCAATGTCGCCAATCGCCATAGCCGGAGCAGCGGTTACCGCTGCAGGGGCAGTTCTGCTGGTCGTAGCACATCCGGACACCAGCATCGCGGCTGCCCCTAGTATAAGGCAATATTTCATTCCTGTTCTCCAGCCTTAGCCGTATTTTGCGCGACCGACCGCAATATCAGATATCCCGCAACCGCCGAAAGCAGCGACCCCATCAGCACGCCGATCTTCACTGCATCGCCTTGTGCCGCATCGGTAAAGGCAAGTCCGCCGATAAAAAGGCTCATTGTAAAACCGATGCCACACAACA
>JBGSVG010000006.1:0-7963 GCA_041753095.1 Sphingorhabdus sp.
GTCCGGACCGACGATGGCTGGACCACCACCGGCAGCGCCACCGACAAACAAGGCCGCGCCTACGAATATGACGCTTATGGTCGCAAGACCGAAACCGGCCGCGAGAATAGCCGCACGGTAACGCGTGACGGTGCGCAAGTGTACAACCGCACCGGTAGCATCAACCGGGTCGATGGCCAAATCCAGCGTAACGTCAACACAACACGCGACCCCAGCTTCAAACCGCGCAAGGCTGCGCGCCGCCGCTGAACCGACTTGCTGCGCGCCATCCCGCACTCACGGCGCGCAGCAACACCCCAGCCCGCCGCGTGTCACAATGCGCCGGGCATCCTATGGGGAGCGGCGGCATGGGCCTCCAATTCGCCGTTCCCCGCCCTTTCATGTAAAGTCTGATGCGCTCGTATTGCGCGCAGCAAGATAACGTGGCAGCCTCATGGACCGGAGGCATATATGGGCATAATCGAAATATTGGGTTTGGCTGGCAGCCTGAGCCTGCTTTCAGGCTGGCGCTTTTATCTGACGATATTTGCTACTGGCGTCGCGATGCACTTCAATATTGTGCCACTTCCTGAAAATCTCCAGATGCTCGATGTATTGGCCAACCCTTGGGTATTGGGTCTCAGCGCGCTTGGCGCAGTCGCCGAGTTTTTTGCTGACAAGATTGCTTGGCTCGATTCAATCTGGGATGGTCTGCACACACTAATCCGCCCAGTCGGCGGCGCGCTGCTTGCGCTGGCGGTTGTCGATAGTTCCGACCCGACATGGCAGGTCATCGCCTTCCTGCTCGGGGGCGGCGCGGCACTTGCAAGCCATGCGACCAAATCCACCGCGCGCGCAGCCGTCAACACCAGTCCCGAGCCATTCAGCAATGTCGTGGTCTCGACCGTGGAGGATGTCGCAACCGGCGGCCTTCTGGTACTAGCCTTTGCCAACCCCGTCGCGGCGTTGGTTATTGCGGTGAGCCTGCTGGCGCTGGCGATATGGGGGCTGTGGGCTGGCTACCGGGCATTCCGGAGGGTGTTTCCGAAGCCTGTTGCTGATAAGGTTGAGAGCTAGCGCCTGTCCCACGTGCGAAGGTCACATTCGCATTCGGCACCGGAATAATCGGCTTGGGCAATTCACCGCTATAGCCCGAATAAATAAACCCGCCATTTTCGAGCGTGTCCAAGATCCATTCACGCTTGTCGGGCTCGACCACAAAACAGCCCTCGCTTGAGCCGGGCCGTCCCTTGTTCGAAATAAATTCAGCATTGAAATAGCGCCGCCGTTCGGGCTGATAGCTATGAACGACAATATCGCGATACCGCATCTGGTTGTTCGACGGCTCTAGTCCATCAAGCCGCAGCGATAACCCGTTGATACCAACATAGCGTTCCGCCCCAATCGCCGCGCCGAGCGACGACGACAGGCTGTTGTAGACATTGCTGAACACCGTCGCATAGCCGTCATCGTCGGGGTCCGACCCGATGCCATGCGCCACGCGGATCGGGCTATCGAGGCCATCGCCGGTCCGCAGGTCCACGCGATAAAGCCGAGGTTCGCTGCTGTGTTTGGCAAAATCGACGACGACGATAACCGCTGGGCCAACGCTGCGACCAAATGCACAATAATAGCCGCGATATTTGTCCATCGCCGTCGCGAAGAGTTTCCCGTCCAGCCGCTGTTTCGGGGTCACCAGCGCATCATAAAAGCCATAGCTGATGGCTCTGCTCGACAGGGCCAGCGCGTCGCAGCCGATCTCGGGCCGCGGGGGTTTGACGTACACGGGCTGCGCAACGGGGGAATCGCCCGTGCCCGATTGGAAGACGACCGGAGCTGGCGCATCTTGCGCAACCACGGGCGCAGCCAACAGGGCCATCGAGGCGATTAAGGCGAAATTTGCTTTCAAAATATATCTCATCTGTTGTTCAAACGTGCCGAGGCTATCAGTTCAACGATGCGACCCTTGTTATCGTTCCATTATGCTGCATATGCGAGATAAGGCAAGTGCGGGAAAAACCCTGCCTTGAAATTCGGCCCAAGACGGGCCACTTTGTGCCTTCACGCGCGCTCTTGCGTTTATAGAACAAATCTGGAACAACGCCGAACATGTCACTCACCCACATCAAGGTGCGCGGTGCACGCGAGCATAATCTCAAGGGCGTCGATATCGACCTGCCACGCGACAAATTGATCGTCATCACCGGGCTTTCGGGGTCGGGCAAATCGTCCCTCGCGTTCGATACCATCTACGCAGAAGGCCAGCGGCGCTATGTCGAGTCGCTGTCGGCCTATGCGCGGCAGTTCTTGGAGATGATGCAGAAGCCCGATGTCGAGCATATCGAAGGGCTGTCCCCTGCGATCTCCATCGAGCAGAAGACCACGTCGCGCAACCCGCGCTCGACCGTGGCGACCGTCACCGAAATCTACGACTATATGCGGCTGCTCTGGGCGCGCGTCGGCATCCCCTATTCCCCCGCGACCGGTCTGCCCATCACCGCGCAGACCGTCAGCCAGATGGTCGACCGAGTCATGGCGTTGCCCGAGGGCACCCGCGCCTTCCTGCTCGCGCCCGCCGTTCAGGGCCGCAAGGGCGAATATCGCAAGGAACTCGCCGAGTGGCAGCGCTCGGGCTACACCCGCGTGCGCATCGACGGCGAGTTGTATGCCATCGAAGAGGCCCCCGCGCTCGACAAGAAATACAAGCACGACATCGAGGTCGTCGTCGACCGCATTGTCGTGAAGGACGGCATCCAGCAACGGCTGGCGGAGAGTTTCGAGGCGGCGTTGAAGCTGGCGGACGGACTGGCCTTTGTTGATTTGGCCGACACCACGGTGGCCGAATTGGGCGGCCTTTCCGGAGTAGCCGAAGCTAGAACTCCGTTCGTTTCGAGCCCAGTCGAGACACCCATCGGTGTTGCGCGACCTCACGGTGTCTCGACGATGCTCGACACGAACGGAACCGGGGACGGTGGTGCCAAAGCCAAAATGAAAGGCACTGGCCTCCCCGCCAATCGAATCGTCTTCTCCGAGAAATTCGCCTGCCCGGTCAGCGGCTTCACCATCGCCGAAATCGCGCCGCGCCTGTTCAGCTTCAACGCCCCGCAAGGCGCGTGCCCCGATTGCGATGGCCTTGGCGAGCGGCAGGAGTTCGACCCGCAGCTTGTCGTCCCCAACGAACATCTCAGCCTCAAGAAAGGCGCAGTCGTGCCGTGGGCGAAATCGAACCCGCCCTCGCCTTACTATATGCAGGTGCTGTCCAGCCTCGCCAAGGCGTACGACTTCAACCTCGACACCCCGTGGGAGGATCTGCTCCCCGACCAGAAGCTCATCATCCTCCACGGCACCGGCGGGCTGCCGGTCGAGCTGACCTTCAAGGACGGGCGCAAGGAATATACGGTGCGCAAGGCGTTCGAGGGCGTCATCGGCAACCTCAACCGCCGCCTGCTGCAAACCGACAGCGCGTGGATGCGCGAGGAACTGTCGAAATACCAGACCTCGCAGCCCTGCGAAACCTGCCACGGCGCGCGCCTCAAACCCGAAGCGCTTTCGGTCAAGATCGCTGGCGTAGACATCGCCACCCCCACCAAGATGAGCGTCGGCGATGCGCTTGTCTGGTTCGGCAATGTCGACCAGACGCTGACCAACCAGCAGCAGCAGATTGCCAAGGCGATCCTCAAGGAAATCAACGAACGGCTTGGCTTCCTCAACAATGTCGGGCTCGATTATCTCAACCTAGACCGCACCAGCGGCACGCTGTCGGGCGGCGAGAGCCAGCGAATCCGCCTTGCGTCGCAAATCGGCTCCGGCCTGTCGGGCGTGCTCTACGTCCTCGACGAACCCAGCATCGGCCTTCACCAGAAGGACAATGACCGCCTGCTCGCCACACTCCGCCGCCTGCGCGACCTCGGCAACACCGTCATCGTCGTCGAACATGACGAGGACGCGATCCGAACCGCGGACTGGGTGGTCGACCTTGGCCCCGGCGCGGGCGTCCACGGCGGCACGGTCATGGCCGAAGGCACGCTCAAGCAAATCCTGAAGGCCAAGGGCAGCCTGACCGCCGATTATCTCAACGGCACCCGCGAAATCGAAGTTCCGAAGAAACGCCGCAAGGGCAACGGCAAGAAACTCACCGTTCACAACGCCCGCGCCAACAACCTCAAGAACGTCACCGCGTCCATCCCGCTCGGTACCTTCTGCTGCATCACCGGCGTGTCGGGTTCGGGCAAGTCGAGCTTCACCATCGACACGCTCTACGCCTCGGCGGCGCGGCAGCTGAACGGCGCGCGAGTCATCGCCGGCGCGCATGACAAGATCACTGGCCTCGAACATTGCGACAAGGTGATCGACATCGACCAGTCGCCCATCGGCCGCACGCCGAGGTCGAACCCCGCGACCTACACCGGCGCGTTCACCAACATCCGCGACTGGTTCGCGCAACTGCCCGAAAGCGCGGCGCGCGGGTACAAACCGGGGCGTTTTTCGTTCAACGTCAAGGGCGGCCGCTGCGAAACCTGCAGCGGCGACGGCCTGATCAAGATCGAAATGCACTTCCTGCCCGACGTCTATGTGACGTGCGAGGAATGCAACGGCAAACGCTACAATCGTGAGACTTTGGAGGTCAAATGGAAGGGCCTCTCCATCGCCGACGTGCTCGACATGACGGTCGAGGACGCAGTCGAGGTCTTCAAGGCCGTCCCCCCGATCCGCGACAAAATGGCGATGCTGGCCGAGGTCGGGCTTGGCTATGTCAAGGTCGGGCAGCAGGCAACGACATTATCGGGCGGCGAAGCGCAACGCGTGAAACTCGCCAAGGAACTCAGCCGCCGAAGCACCGGCCAGACGCTTTACATATTGGACGAGCCCACCACCGGGCTTCACTTTGAAGACGTCCGCAAACTACTCGAAGTCCTCCACCGCCTGGTCGAACAGGGCAACAGCGTGGTGGTGATCGAACATAATCTCGACGTCATCAAGACCGCCGACTGGGTGATCGACCTCGGGCCGGAAGGCGGCGTCAAGGGCGGGGAGATTGTGGCCGAGGGAACTCCGGAGCAGGTCGCTAAGGAGCCGAAGTCATATACCGGGCATTATCTGGCGCCGATGCTGGCGAAGGCGAAGTAGGTTTGGCTATTAGTTGCTATACGCAAACAGGTACTAGACACAAAATATAAAGCTGGCATCTCCAGCGAATGCAATCTCCGAAGTTCTCAAACAAAAAAGACCACTTACGTAAGCTTGTTGCTGCGCAAAGCCTGACGAAACTTTGGAAAAGTCAGATTCGCGATCGAATGAGAAAACAACTGGTGCCAGATGCGATTGAATTTTTGGATTTCCATATTGACATCAAAAAGCGAACAACTGACTTAGAATCTTTGATATGCGGCGGCAACTATCTGCCAAGCCCAATTCTTAGATTGACCGTTGAGAAGTCCAAAGGTCTGTGCCGACAGATTGCATTGCCCGATCCAGCAGATGCGCTAGTCTTGCAAGCGCTATCCAATTCGCTTTGGCAGGAAATAGCCAAAAAGGCACCGTCAAAAACAGCCTTCTATGCTCCACAAGATCAACCTTTTGCTATTAAAAACAAGTCGTCAGATGAAGAGGAGTGGGGTTATGGCCCTATAGCGGCCTGGCTTGATTTCCAAAAAGAGATACTTAGCTTTTCGAAAAAGAGGCCTTTTATTGTCGTAACCGACATAGCGAACTACTATGATTTTATTATCCATCAGTTTCTTCGTTCAATTTTGAGCGAGTACGGGCTCGAAAAAGAAACTGCCCTAGATCTTCTTCTCTTCATATTAGACGCGATGCTTTGGCGGCCAGATTACATGCCGAATTTCGGCATTGGCTTGCCGCAGATGGACTTAGACGCACCCCGCTTGCTCGCTCATACTCACCTTTTCGAAATTGACGCTTTGTTCGTTCAAGAACCCGATGTCGATTATGCCCGCTATATGGACGATATCGACTTCGGGGTAGAATCAGTTGCGAAAGCAAAAACTGTTTTGAGGGATTTGGATCTCGCCCTTCAAACTCGCAACCTCCGACTAAATAGCGGAAAAACGAAAATTCTAACGTCCGCAGAAGCGGAATCCCACTTTAAAGTTTATGAAAATATTTTGATCGAGCGGCTAATTGCTAAGGTCGAGGCTAGCACAGCATCCCGTGCTAAAACTAGGTTTTACGGCAAGCTTGCGCTCCGCGTATTGAGGTCGGAGAAAGCACGAGAAAACTTTGCAACAGGGAATGGTGACAAGGTGATCAAACGCTTGTTGACCATTATAAAGGAAACAAAAACCCCTATCACCGACGACATATTCACCTGGCTACTCTTCGAGAAACCGGGCTTGAGGAAAGAATTTTTTGGAGCTTGGTCACGAACCGGCGTGACCAAGAATCAGCTCGATAGCCTTACCTTGTTTCTTCGGAGTGGCGAAGCTGTTGACGACATGGTTTCTATCTTCGCAATGACAGCAATGGCTAACGCCGTTCTCACTAGGACGTTTAAGAATTCCCAGTTTTCAGCTCTGCGACTTGCTTTGAAAGGGTCGGAGCCGTCGCTCCTATATGCCAGATTATTGTTGGTAAGCAGATTTGACACCCCTTCGCTGTTGTGGAGTGAGATAAAGAACACTGTCCACATATGGTCTCGCCACAAATTTTTATCGAGGCAAGTGGCTGGATTCGCACCAGTGCTGTACCCGTCGTCGCATTGGAATGAGTATGAGAGCTTAGTTCGGAGATGGGGTGGCAATGAGGGAATGTCTGTATTCGAATTTCACAGCAATCTGAGAACAACCATTGCAGGCGCAAAAGCGGTATTTAAATTCTTGCAGGCGGAAAACCCGTCAACCGGAACAAAGATAACGCACGCAAAAAGTCTTATGATTTTGTCAGTCGTAAACAACGATCAGTTATCAAAACTAGAAAGAGCAAGGCTGGTAGGCAAACACCCAACGATGATGTCAGATGCATATTACCAAAAAATATTTTCTTACGCGCTTACAAATATGAAATGATTGAGAATGAGGGTGACATATCCTGTATACAATAATCCTTCCCAACCCACCCTCAATCCACCAAACTCCCCATCCATCTCCCGTTCATCCGGACTATGCTCTCCTCACCCCGGTCGCAGGAAAAGGGAGGAGTTTCCTTATGACTATCCACGCATATAAAAATGCCGCTGTGTCGGCGCTTGCACTCACAATGCTGGCCTGCGCCGCGCCCGCTTTCGCGGCGGGTGATTATCATATCAAATTCGGCGGGGTCGATGGCGACACCGAGGGGAAGGACGACGGCAAGCATCGCGACTGGATCCTCATCGAGTCGGTCCAGCTCGGCGCCGAGCGCACCGCTGGCGGCGTCAATGTCGCCACGGGCGATATCAACGGCGACGGTGCAGACGCCACCAGCGGTCAGGCCACCGGACGGCGCACTTATGAGCCAATCACCATCCGCAAACGCATCGCCAAAACGGCACCAGCACCGACCGGCAAGACAATCGCCGCGCCCGACGATGACCAGACCGCCGCCTTGTTGCTGCCCGCCGTGCAAAAGGCCCGCGTGGCCGCCGCGCGCATGACGCCGTGGACCGGCTGCGCCGCCGGCCAGCAAATCGGTTCGGTCATGATCAAACAGAAATCCACCGGCAAGGAAGGCAAGATCCTCGACCCCGTAGTCGTCAGCTGCGCCACCGAATCGGTCAGTTTCAACTTCACCAAGATTGAGTGGAAATAGGACTCGAAATCGCAAAAAGCCGCCCTTAAAAAAGACCGATGAATAGACCGCTTCTGACCCTTCTCACCCTTCCCCTGGCCCTTGCCGCCTGCGGCGAAGGCGGGGCGATTGACCAAGGGGTGAAGACGCAGTTGCGCGAGCAGCTGGTTTCCACCTGCACAAGCTCCACCGTGGAGCCGCCCGAGGGGATCGCGTTCGACCGGCAGAAGATATGCGATTGCGTGGCCGACAAGGTGCT
>JBGSVG010000007.1:0-2813 GCA_041753095.1 Sphingorhabdus sp.
ATTGCGGCCTAAGGATGCAATGGCAAAGCCCTAGTTTAAAGAAATACCGGAGAAATATATGCGCGCGTCGCAAATTGCCAGTTTGACTGCCCTTGTCGCGGCTTTGGTGGTGACCTCCGGTTGCACCCGTCTGCGTGGCCACCAGGGCTATATTGGCGATCAGACTTTGCTGACGTCCGTCCAGCCAGGTGTGGATAACAAGGAATCGGTACAGGCCTCGCTTGGCCGCCCGACCTTTGTCGGACAGTTCGATAAGAATGAGTGGTATTATTACGCGCGCGACACGCGACAGCTGGCGTTTGCTCAGCCGACCGCTACGGAGCAGTTTGTGATGAAGGTTCGTTTCGACGAGGCTGGCAATGTCGCTTCTGTGACCCAGACCGGCAAGGAACTGATTTCCAAAATCAGCCCCGAAGGTGACAAAACACCGACTCTGGGCCGCAACACCAGCTTCTTTGAAGAAATCTTCGGCAACATCGGGTCGGTCGGTGCCGGCACCGGACAGGGAAGCACGCCAAACAGCCCGAACTGATATTGGCCGGATTTATTCGGCCACACCTGCCGCGGCCAAAACCGCCAGCGTGACCAGATCGCTGGTGCTCGACGCCATCGTTGCCACCTGCACCTGCCGTTCGATACCCAACAGCATCGGGCCGATCACCTGATCGCCGCCGAGTTCGCGCAGTAGCTTTGCCGACAGATTGGCCGATTGAAGGCCCGGCATAATCAGGACATTTGCCGGGCCGGACAGGCGGCAGAAGGGGTAATTCTTCATCAGCGCCGGATTGAGCGCGACGTCAGGCGGCATGTCGCCTTCATATTCGAAGTCTGGCTTATGCGCGTCGAGCAACGCCACCGCATCGCGGATATTGTTGAGCCAGGTGCCCGCCGGATTCCCAAAGGTCGAAAAGGACAGAAAGGCGACGCGTGGGACATGCCCCATGCGGCGCGCAACCGCGGCGGTCTTTTCGGCGATATGCGCTAGTTCCTCAGCGGTCGGCCGTTCGTTGACCGTGGTATCGGCGATAAAGACGGTATGCGTTTTGCCGACCATCACGTGGATGCCGAACGGAATAGCGTCTTTTTTCGGATCCAGCACGCGGCGCAATTCGACCAATGTCTGGCTGAAAGTGCGGGTCACGCCAGTGATCATCGCGTCGGCCTGATCCATTTTCAGCAGCAGCGCGCCGAAGATATTCCGGTCGCGATTGACCATCCGCTGGATATCGCGGCGCAGATAGCCGCGCCGCTGCAACCGCAGATACAGCTTATCGACCATCCGTTCGATCAGCGGACTTTGCACGCTATTGTGGATTTCATATTCGTCGGGGTCAGCGCCGAGTTCGCGCAGCTTTTCGACGACTTTGGCATCGCGGCCGATGAGTACGGGTACGCCATAGCCGTCTTGCTTGAATTGCACCGCCGCACGCAGCACGACATCTTCCTCGGCCTCGGCAAAAATCACGCGCTTCGGCTTGGCGCGCGCGGCTTCATATACTTGCGTGAGCACCGATGTCGTCGGATTCAGCCGTGCGCGCAACTCGGCACGATAGGCGAACATATCGGGTATCGGCTTTTGCGCAACGCCAGAATCCATTGCCGCCTTGGCAACGGCGGAGGCAACAATTTCCATGAGGCGCGGGTCGAACGGCGAAGGAATGATATAATCGCGCCCGAATTTGTGGACGAGCCCGCCATAAGCCGCCGCCACTTCTTCAGGCACCGTTTCACGCGCCAGCTGTGCCAGCGCATTCGCTGCAGCAATCTTCATTGGTTCGTTGATCGTTGTCGCCCGCACATCGAGCGCGCCCCGGAACAGAAATGGGAAACATAGGACATTGTTGACCTGATTCGGAAAATCCGAACGGCCCGTTGCAATTATCGCATCGGGCCGTGCCGCACGCGCCACTGGCGGCGATATTTCGGGATCGGGATTGGCCATTGCAAAAATAATCGGCTCGGGCGCCATCGCCTTGACCATATCGGCGCTCAGCGCGTTGGCAGCGGAAAGGCCGAGAAATACGTCAGCGCCAACAATCGCTTCGGACAGATGCCGCGCTTTGGTTTTGGCGGCATGTGCGGACTTCCACTGATCCATGCCTTCGGTACGGCCCTGATAAATGACGCCGCTGCGGTCGCACATGATGACATTGTCATGCGGCACACCCATTGCCTTGATGAGTTCGGTGCAGGCAATCGCTGCTGCCCCTGCGCCATTGCACACGACCTTGATATCTTTGAGCGACCGTCCGGTCAGTTCGCAGGCATTGATCAGGCCAGCGGCGGCAATGATGGCGGTACCATGTTGGTCGTCATGAAACACCGGAATGTTCATCCGCTCACGCAAGGTCTGTTCGATGATGAAGCAGGATGGTGCGGCAATGTCTTCGAGATTGATTCCGCCAAATGTCGGCTCAAGCAACTCAACCGCGTCGATGAACCGGTCGACATCTTCGGTCTTCACTTCGATATCGATACTGTCGACATCGGCGAAACGTTTGAACAGGACTGCCTTGCCCTCCATCACCGGCTTAGACGCCAAAGCGCCCAAATTGCCCATACCGAGAATGGCGGTGCCGTTGGAAATTACCGCAACCAGATTGCCCTTCGCGGTATAGTCGTACGCAGTGGCAGGGTCGTCATAGATCGCCTGTACCGGCACAGCGACGCCAGGCGAATAGGCAAGGCTCAGGTCGCGCTGTGTCGCCATCGGCTTTGTGGCAACGATTTCGATCTTGCCGGGGCGTCCCTGCGAGTGAAAATCAAGGGCTTCTTGCGCGGTAAATTGGACGTCGCTATCGCTCATTTTGGGC
>JBGSVG010000008.1:0-17130 GCA_041753095.1 Sphingorhabdus sp.
AACGGGTAGCATGACTGTGCAGCCGGCAATGATACTGTAGCCGAGGGCGGCATAATCGTTGACCATGGATAGTGCGCGACGGGCGGGATAATGGCCGGGGAATATCCTGACCAGCGCATAGATGCCCAAAGATATGATTGAGTGGAAGCAATAATAGATCAATACTGCACGCGCCCAAGGCTCGATTGCATTAACCGGCGAGATAACCATGCTGGATATAGTGATATAGCTGACGACAATAATAAATATCGCAAAACGGACTTTGCACTGCGCTAGCTCGGCATCAATTTCATCGACATCTGCGCTGCCTACCTTCGTAAAGAACAGCCGCAACGGCACCGATTTTGCAAATGAAGCGAACCCGCCAGCCGGAGCCTTGACCATTTTCTCATCCGATTGTTTCCGCATGTCTGGACGCACCGGATACTCTCCCATTTAACATTTAGGCCTGCATGAAAAGGAAACCGCTGTCCGATAACATCGCATATGCCGATAGCAGACAAGTGACGCTGACCGACAGGCGCTTCTTTTGAAGCAAGGGCCAACGCAAGCATGAGAAAAGCTACCCGATTTTAATTTCGGAAAAGTTTGCGGCTACTTGCCTAGAAATCATAATAACAACTGACCGAACTTGCAATTACCTGCGATGTACCGGTACTCCCAATATTGTTCGGGATGATTTCGCTAGAATTGGCCATCGCGAGGTGCGGCCACTTCAATCACATGTCGCGCTACACTTACTGTCACCGGGGTTTTTGCAGCCACTTCGCCGTCGATTGAGATTTTCAAGTGCGGATGCGTATCTAGCATGATTCTGGTGCCGCGAAATTCTCTGGTTGTACCATGGCGCGCGCGCAATTTCAGGATGGTTGCGAACCAGCTCCACGCTAGTCCCCACACACTCCGGCCGGTCACCGCCTGTATCACGATTTCGCCGCTGTCGACTTCCTGGTTCTCAATTAACTCAAAGCCGCCGTGATGGGTCCCGTTGGCGATCCGTGCCTCGGTAGCCCAGAATTTGGCCTTCTCTCCGTTCTCGATTTCAACAACGATTTTAAATGGTCGGAACCGAATAGCGCACCACAAAGCCCAGATGAGATAGCCGACAATACCCAGATATCGCTTCAAATTGTGCGGGACTGTTTGGGCAATCATCGGTGAAAGGCCAATGGCAGCAGCGTTGACGAAATAGTCGCCGTCAATTTGGCCAAGGTCGATCCACTTGCGTCTACCATTGGCTATCACGTCGATAGCGCTGTCAATGTCCTTGGGAATGCCAAGCGTCCCGGCAAAGCTGTTAGCGGTGCCAAGCGGTATGAATGCAAACACGGTATCATGCCCGACGAAGAAATCGACATTGGAGGACAATGACCCGTCGCCGCCGCCAACGATGACCATCGGTGCCCGGGCGATAGCACTGCGGATGGCCGGCTCCATCTGTTCGGGCGCATCGACTGCGCGTGCGTCAATAAGCTCGACCCCCGCGGCCATCAGCTTGTCGCGCACGGTTTCAAACATATCAGCACCGCTGCGGCTCATTGCGTTGACGATCAAGACTGCTTGTTTGGGCAAAGGCCGGACTGGTCCCGGTGCCGCATCAAAAACCGTCATTCAATTTTATCCTTCGTTGGGTCGACGGTCTGCGATGACCAGTTGCTTCCATCGTGCGTGAATTTCTCGTGACTGCCGCGCCGGAATGCGCCGCCGTCCCATGCAATCACCTGAAGTTCGATTTCGTCATGGCGGTGCGCGTGTATCCAGTTAAAGCTTTGCAATTCACTGTTACGCAACCGAGTCGAGGTGGCGGTGCCAGCTTGCACCACGAGCACGGATCCTGCCCTTTCCACCATTTTAAGCGCCGCTTCTGCATAAGTGCGGTGAAAGTGACCGGCCAGCGCAAGGTGAACGCCTGCATCAGCCACTGCCTCAGTTGCGTCGCGGTGGCGCCCAACTGCCTCGCTGAGCTCGTCTCCTTCACCGATGGGCATGGAAAAGAGCGGATGGTGCGTTACCAGAATACGTGTCTTAGCCGACGGCACCGCAGCAAAGCGGTCCTTCAAAATTGCTATCTGCTCACGATTGATGCGACCGTCCTTGATTGTAAGCGAGCGGGCGGTGTTTATGCCAAGCACTGCGACGTCGTCATTCTCGAACCAAGGACACAGGTCATCGCTGATATAGCGCCTGTAGCGATCTAATGGCGCCGTAAATCGCCTGAATATATCATATAGAGGAATATCATGATTGCCCGGAACCACGAGGACGGGCGCGCCAAGGTTCCGCAACAGGGCCAGATAGCTGGAAGCTTGGCGGAATTGATCAACCTTTGCACGTTGCGTCAGATCGCCGCTGATGATGATGAGGTCAGGTTTTCGCTGCTGAAGCCAATCCCATGTTGCAGCCACAATATTGGGATCGTGCGCTCCAAAATGGATGTCAGAAAGATGTGCAATCCGGGTCATGGCTTATAAACAATATTTCCCGACTTTAGTTCAAGCACTTGCATCCAGTGCGATACAGGTTCGTGATGGAAAACCCAGACCGGAGATGTTGTCTGCTGCCAGTCTGTTCAACCTTGCCAGTTACATTCACGGCCTTGGCATTAATGGGTTCTTGCCATGCTGAACCAGCAGCGTGTGAAACCGATTGCGTCGTTGCACCAAATTATTGAAAATATGGTGCCGCTTACGTGACTCGAACACGTGACCCCCGCATTACGAATGCGATGCTCTACCAACTGAGCTAAAGCGGCGTCCGGCAGATGCCGTGTGGCGCGCATAGCGGTGTGTGGTGGCGAGTTCAAGACCTGCTTTGTACGTCATGATATCCCGATGGCGTAGCTTGCGCTGGTAGCCATCGGGATATCCCCGACTCGAGTTTCCGACCTTAACGCAGCAGGTTGAGCACGCCCTGCTGGCTCTGGTTGGCCTGCGCCAGCATTGCGGTCGAGGCTTGGCTTAGTATCTGCGCGGATGCGAGCTTGGTCGATTCCGCTGAGAAGTCAGCATCCTCAATACGCGATTTTGATTCTGTCAGATTGGTGGCGGTAGATGTCAGATTGTTGACGGTCGCATCCAGCCGGTTCTGCACCGCACCGATATTTGCCCGCTGCGTTGCCACTGTGTCGATTGCGGTGTCGAGCAGGTTCAGCGCCGTGCCGGCACCAGCCGCCGTTGACAGGTCGACCGCGCCGATACCCAAACCTGTCGCAGTCATCGCAACCAGCGCAATGTCGACGGTCTCGCCGCTTTCGACGCCAGTCTGTATGCTAATCGTCTTGGCTGCGTCGATAAGCGTCGTGCCATTGAAGTCGGTGCGCGATGTGATGTCGCCGATTTGCGCTACTAGCGCGTCGGCTTCGGCGTCAATGGCGGTCCGGTCCGAAGCGGCAGAAGTGCCGTTGGCGGACTGCACTGCAAGTTCGCGCATCCGCACGAGGATGTTGGAAATCTCGCCCATCGCGCCTTCTGCGGTCTGTGCGAGGCTGATGCCGTCATTGGCATTGCGCACGGCCTGGTTAAGTCCGCGGACCTTGGCGTCCATGCGGGTTGCAATCGCGAGGCCGGCGGCATCGTCTTTCGCGGCGTTAATGCGCTTGCCGCTCGACAAGCGCTCCATCGCCTGGCCGAGCGAATTGTTGGCCATGCGCGAGGCGTTCTGGGCGCGAAGCGTGCTTACGTTGGTGTTGATGACTGTCATGTTGAATTCCTTTGCTGTCTCTCGAATGGGGCTGCCCGATTGTAATGGGTGGCCTCGGCAAGCAAAAACGGCAGAGCTGGCAATCGCTTTAACGCTGGCGTCGGAATATTGGCGGCTATCCTCTGGCTTAGCGCTGGAAGTCCCGGAATCCGTATGTCCAGCCAAACTGGCATGCGCATTGCTTAGGTAAGCGCAAAGGCAATTCCGCCTTCGGACCAAAGCAAATGTCGACGATAGACCAAAGCCGGCTTTTACAGATGCGCTCAGCGATCCTGAATCAGAACGGCGCGCTGCAACGCGCTGCCGGACGCGGCACGGATTCCGGCAACACCGTTTCTGCAACACCCTTCGCACAGACCATGACCGACGCATTGCAGACGGTGAATGCGCAGCAGGGCAAGGCAAGCGAACTATCTGCTGCCTACGAACGCGGCGATACCCACGACATTGTCTCGGTCATGATCGAACGGCAAAAGGCATCAATCGGCTTTGAGGCAACCATGCAGGTCCGCAACAAGCTGCTTTCCGCCTATCGCGACATCATGAACATGCCGGTTTAAGCGATGGCTGAGCAGCACATCCTTCCCCCCGACGCACCGCTGGCTGGCACCAACATGGCCCGCGCAATGCCCTCAGGCTTCCCCCCAAGCCCGGGCTCCATGCGCGATATCGTCCGCCAGCCAGCGGTACGAAGGGCGCTCCCCGCGCTCGCTTTGACTGGTGCTATCGGGCTTGCTGCCATTACCTATTTCGTGCTGAGCACGCCGGCTCAGGTACCTCTCTTCCAAGGCCTGGCCGATGGGGACAAAGCGGCGGTTGCCGATGCGTTGCAGTCTTCAGGGATAAACTACAGCCTCGATTCCAGCACCGGCGCGATATCGGTTGATGCGGGAAAATTGCACGAAGCCCGGATGTTGCTGGCCGGTCAGGGCCTGCCAAAGGCGCAGCCCAGCGGTGATGCCGTAATCGCATCGCTGCCGATGGGCTCAAGTCGTGCAGTCGAAGGCGAAACGTTACGCGCGGCGCACGAAGCCGATCTTGCCCGCACCATCGAAGCCATTGATGTCGTCAAAAATGCGCGCGTTCACTTGGCAACGCCCGAGCCAAGCGTCTTTGTCCGCGATGCGCGTGAACCTGCTGCGTCGGTGATGCTAACATTGCAGCAAGGCCGCAGCCTATCGGTCACTCAAGTACGGGCGATCCGCCATCTCGTTGCTTCATCAGTTCCAAACCTTGCCGCCGATGCTGTTTCGGTCGTCGATCAGAGCGGCGCTTTGTTGTCAGCCGAACAAGCGGGCAGCGACGACCGGATGTTCCAACTGCAAATGCAAATGGAGGAACGTTACCGGCAGGCAGTCATTGCACTTTTGACGCCGGTTGCCGGTCAGGGCAATTTCTCGGTCGAAGTACATGCCGAAGTCGACGCGTCGGAAAGCCAATCCACGCGCGAGACCTATCCAAAGGATGACCGTGCTTTGCGGAGCGAGGAAGGCAACAAATCTCTGAACGCGGACAATGCACAAGCAGCGGTCGGCATTCCCGGAGCATTGTCGAACCAGCCGCCACCCGCCAGTCAGCTTTCCACGAGCCCGCCTGACAGTTCCACCGCGTCATCCCCCACGCAAGGCCTAAGCGAAGAAACCTATACGCGTACATTCGATGTCGGCCGTGAAATCGCGGTGACGCATAAGCCACAGGGCGGCTTGCGGCGACTGTCGGTTGCTGTGGCCATACGGGATGTAAAGGGCGCGAAGAAACGTAGCGCAGCCGATGTCGCCGCACTGGAAAATTTGGTGAAAGGCGCGATAGGCTTTAACGCTGAACGCGGTGACATGGTCGCGATATCCGCACGGCCATTTGCTGAACAAGCCGAACAAGCCTTGAGCTTCTGGGATCGCCCGTGGTTCCTACCACTCGTGCAGCAGGTTAGCGCCGTTTGTGGAGCGCTTCTTGCCTTTTTCGTCATCGGACGTCCGCTCGCAACCGCCGTTAAATGCAGAATGGCGGCCTCTAAGGAGCAGGCCGATACGGAGCGCAAACTGCTGGCCGCAACCAGCGATCCGCGCGCGTCAAATGCCGTCACAATTGAAATGATTGAATCGGCCCCGAGCTATGAAGCCCGGGCTAATTTGGTGCGATCGTTCATTAGGCAAGACCCTGGACGCGCCTCGCTGTTGGTTCGTCAGATGATCCAGGAGCGGGCAAATGGATGATGATATTGTGCTCGCTGCGGTTGAAGCCGAAGCGCCCCCTCCGCCACCCATCAGCGGAGAACTATCAGCCGCCATCTTGCTGATGTTGCTGGAAGACAGCGACGCTTCTGCGGTTTTGCAGCATCTGTCACCCGACGAGATCAAGACGCTCGTCAAGGGCATGTTCGAAGCATCGAATGCAAATGAAGCAGATGTTGATCGCGCGCTGGAACGCTTTGTCGCCGGCAATCGCAATCTGTCAGCGCTGGCCGTCGGTGCGCCCGTGCGCATTCGCGGGATGATGCACCAGGCATTGGGCAATGCTCGTGCAGACAACATCCTTTCGGAAATTGCACCCGAGTCCAGCCTGCCTTCGCTAGATATCCTGCGATGGATGGACGTCGGATCGGTCACCCGCCTAATCGCCGACGAACACCCGCAGGTCGCCGCCGTTATTCTGTCGGTGTTAACCCCCGAAATATCCGCGCTGGCGATATCGGGGCTGGACGAAGTCACACAGACGGATCTGCTGTACCGCTCTGCCAAATTGCAGTCGGTACCAGCCGCCGCGATTCAGGATCTCGAGGCGATATTGTCGCAATATGCAGGGCCGAGCGCCAGCACACCGGAAATCAAACTTGGCGGCCGGAGCGAAGTTGCCAGCATCGTCAATAATCTCTTGCGCCCACTGGGCGAAAAACTCCTGCGATCGCTACGCAAGAAGGATCGGCTGCTCGCCGACGCCATACAGGAGGAAATGTTTGTTTTCGATGACCTGACCGAACTGGATGCCAAGGCACTTGGCGCTATCTTGCGCAATGTCGACGCGGATAAAATTGCACTGGCAATCAAAGGTGCGAGCGCTGCTCTTGGTGAAAAGATGCTCGGGACATTATCCGCCCGGGTGGCGCAAACGATCCGCGACGATATCTTGGAGATGACGCAGGTCAAACGTGCCCATGTAGAAGACGCACAAAAATCGGTCATCGCTGTTGCCCGCCAGATGGCGGCATCGGGTGAGATTGCACTGGGCGGCAAAGGTGACGATTATGTTTGACGTCGCCGCTCGCCCGGTCTCGCTTATCGACGCCACGGCGCGCCGTGCTCCGTTTAAGCCTTTGCTTTCGGCGACCATATCACCAGTCGCCCTGGACACGGCACCCGACGAATATGCGCGCGGTCTTGCCGATGGGCAGAATATGGCCGGGGCTGCGTTCGCTTTGGAACGCGCGGCACTACAGAATCTGGTCGCAAGCGCTGAAGCGCTTCAAGCCGATGCCGGGCCCGAGCTGTCGCTGCTGATCCGCGAAACAGTGGTTAGACTGGTTAGCCAGATCGCTGATCGGATCGCGATTGATTCAGAGTATTTGGACGAAAAGATTGAACGGGCAATCGCGATAATGACCGAGGCTGATGAAGCTCGACAAATAATGCTGCATCCCGAAGATGCCACATTGATTGGCAGCACCGTGAATGGCTTGGCGGTCAGAAGCGACCCCGACCTGAGCCGAGGCACGATCCGCATCGAATGTTCGCAAGGCTGGATCGAGCACGGCATCGCCCTTGGACTGGAGCGCCTGCGCGAATGTCTTCACTACGAAACGAGCCCGTTATGACGGGTCGGCTCGCACAATCTGCACGCGCGATACTGGAGGCGGTCAACCTTGAGGGGTCGACCACGCGCCGCGTTGGTTCGCTGATTGCATGCAAGGAACAGTTTCTTGAGGCAGCGGCTTTTCCTTATCCGGTTGGCACTGCGGTAAGGGTCGGCCAGGCAACGGGCGGGTACGTCACTGGAGAAGTTGTGGGCTTCCGCAGCAGGATAAGCATCATCCAGCCATTTTCGCAAAATCCATCTGTTTCAACGGGTGCGCCCGTCATTGCGTGTGGACGGCAAGATCAAGTCAGCTGCGGAGAGCAGTTACTTGGCCGGATTATCGATGCTCAAGGGATGCCGCTGGACGGCAGGCCGCTCGGGCGCTGCGCCGATACTTGGCCTCTCGCCGGAATCGCTTCCAACCCCCTGAACCGAGGCCGTGTCATCCGACCGATTGATTGCGGCGTAAGAGCTATAAACGGCCTGCTGACCTTAGGCGAAGGACAGCGGGTAGCCATAATTGCCGGGTCGGGCGTCGGCAAATCGGTGCTCATGGGCCAGATTCTCGAGGGAATCGAAGCTGACATAATTGTTGCCGGCCTGATTGGCGAACGTGCGCGCGAAGTCAGTGATTTTGTCGCGACAAAGCTCACGCTGCGCATTGCCGGTAAGTCGGTGGTAGTCGCAGTTGCGGCCGATCATTCTCCACTTTTGCGCTTACGCGCCGCGATGCGCGCAACCGCAATAGCTGAGTATTTTCGCGCACAGGGCAAAAGGGTGCTGCTGCTCATAGACAGCTTGACCCGCGTCGCCCATGCGCAACGCGAAATCGGCCTTGCGCTTGGTGAACCCCCAACGATGAAAGGCTACACGCCTTCTTCGCTCGCGCTAATTCCGCAGCTTGTCGAACGGGCCGGGGTCGATAGCCGGACCGGGGGCTCAATTACCGCAATTTATACCGTGCTCGCTGACGGCGGCGATCTTGATGACCCGATTGTTGATGCGGCGCGCGCAATCGTGGACGGGCATATCGTCCTTTCGCGGACGCTGGCGGAAAGTGGCTTATACCCGGCTATCGACATCGCGCGATCGCTATCGCGTGTCATGTCCGACGTTGTCGATGCCGATCATCTGGCCGCAGCCAACCGGTTTCGGCAGCTTTGGTCCACACATGAGCAGAACCGCGATTTGCTGCTGATGGGGGCATATGCTGCGGGTAATGACGAGCTGCTGGATCAGGCCATTTCTGCCGTTCCGGGCATGCTGGACTATGTTGGACAGCCGATGGAGCAATCGGTCAGCTTTGCTGACTCTCGCGAAGCCCTAATAAAAGGTCTTGGCATATGACCGGCGCTGATGGTCGTTGCCAGCGCATTGTCCGCATCCGCGCGGTTGAGCATCGGATTGCGCTGCAAATGCTGGCGCAGGCACAGCGCGAAGTGGATCAGATCCGTTCAATACGAGATCGGATAGCGGCTTTGACCTGCGCAAATGCAGTCGAGGCGGCCGAGTCTTGCGGCATCGCGCTTGCGGCCATTGCCGAAACACAATCTCGTTTGGCGCGTGCCAGTCAATCAACAATTGCGCCGCTGAATCAAGCCCTGGCTCAGGTTAGCCATCGACAAGCCAATCGCGCGCATGCCGAAATGCGCGAACAAATTGCCTGGCGTATCCTCGAAAAGAGCGAGGCCGAACGCATTGCGAATGTGGAACGCCGCGCCAGCACCGCTCGCTGCTATCGAACCGATGTCGATGCGGGTGAAGACCAATGAACGTCTCGCATATTGTCAATATTGCAGGCCTGCATGGCGCCAACGCTTTGCGCAAACAGTCAGCAACGACGCCCTTTTGCATAGAAGGACTGACCGACGCAGCTCTCCCTTTGCCCGACATCGGCGTTGGATGCGAAACGGCTGAGGTACCTCAAGTCGCGAATTCGGGCATTTCGATTGAAAGCCAGCCGCCGCTGACCTCAATGACGCCGCTGTCTGGAACCCCAACCTAAGCGGGTGGTCGAAATGGCGTCGTCGAACATGCAAATTCTGGCCCGACGAGGGCGGGAATGGCCCGCGTGCGTGTTTGGAATGTTCAAAACAATTTCGATCTTGGCGGAGTGTCGTTGAAGGCGGAACCGAATGGTTCGCCTGATGACATCACTGATAACGAGACACCAACGGATGCCCTTGTAAACTTGGTGCCACTAGCGGCTGTCCCGGTGCCTCAAGCACAAGCAATACCGACCTTAACGACAGCGGTGCCACAACTCGATACTGATAGGTGCGAGCCTTTACTTCTTCGGGTATCCGAGGATCCGAAAGCAGCTTTGCCTTCACCTACCAATGACGCCCCAACATTGGCTGCAAAACCGGTGGAACTGCCCGATGCCATAAGTTCTCTGGGGGCGATAAATGCGCCGATTTTTTCGACCGCAGCCATCTCGCAAGCGCTCGTTGGCACCGTCCAAACCGTTAATGGCCAACTGAATCTGGAGCAAGACACGCTTTGGATAGACGATCTCGCTCATGAAATTGCCGCATTCGGTAACGAGCAGGGGAAGCTCCGTTTCGGGCTGTCGCCAAAAGGCCTTGGCTATCTGGAGGTCGCCATCGACGCACGTCCTGACGGCGTCGATATCAATTTGGCAGCAAGCACCGAAAGCGCTGCCCGCATTTTTGCCGCTGAACAATCCAGACTGGTCGAAGAGCTGCGCCAGTCTGGCGTCCGACTGATAAACAGCGACCTTGTTGGCGGTCAGCAGGCGAGCAGCCAGCGCCAGAATTCGCACCCCAACCCGCAAACGCAACTGACGCTGAGCAGGGGGCAGCCTTCACCAAAGGCCGATGCTGCCGAAACCGCTCGTAACTAACCACATGCTGGCCGCTTTGCATAAAAAGGACCTGAACAGATGAGCAAGACCAAAGACCAACCAGAGGGCAAAAGTCGCAGTAAAAAGATGCTGCTTATCGGCGTCGGTGCAACCCTGCTTACTGCAGGGGGCGCTGCGGGCGGTGTTTATCTGACCGGCGGGGTGGCGGATAAGGAAACCGAAGAAGATCCGCATCGTCCCAAACTTGTAGAGCGCAGTGATGAACCTGCCGAACCCATCGCCGAGGGCGACGAAGACAAGGTGCCCATGAAGGAGGGCACCGTTGCGGTAAAAAGCGACCGCGTGAAAGTGGACCCGAAAAAGTTTGAAGTTACATATGTCGCGCTCGAACAAAGCTTTACCGCAAACCTCTCTGACGGTGCGGGCTTTGTTCAAATAGGCATCAGTCTGGCGACTTATTATGATGGACAGGTTGTCCGGAATATCGAGCGTCAGGCGGTGCCGATCCGCTCGGCGGTCTTGATGGTTTTGTCGCAACAGGATGCAGCCGTGTTGTCCACGCCGCAGGGTAAGCAGATGCTTCAGCGCGATCTGACAAATGCAATCAACGATGTTCTGCGCCAGAAAGAAGGCTTTGGCGGCATCGAAAATGTCTACTTCGCCAATCTGGTCATCCAGTGACAGCCACAGCCCCATCTGTGTCACTGATCCGGAGCCAGGCCCAAGAACCCGACCTCGCTTCACTTGAGTCGCTGGCGCAGCGCACGGCATCTGGCCTGCAAGCGTTGCTCGACGTCAGCAACAATGGAACCGTCCGTATCACCGCTGGCGCGGCTAATGCTGTGCGCTATCCAGAATGGCGAATTGCGCAAAATCCATTTGGGGCTTTACTGCGGTACCGTTGCGCAAACCGGAATGATGAGCTGCTCGTCCATTTGCCCGGAAATTTTGTCAGTCAAATTGTGGACATGCAGTATGGCGGCAGCGGCGTTACGCCTGTTCGCAGCGCGTTCAGTGCTACCGAATTGCGCTTTATCAGCGGTTTTGGCGAACAGTTTGCAAAATTGCTGAAGGCCTCGGGGTCTCGCGGGACAGCGCATGCCGACTTTGTAGAAGTACACACCGACCTTCTTTGCGCGCACTGGCCGAAATCGCGCGACGATATCGTCATTCAAGCCATCTTTGCGGAGAGCGAAAACATCAAGCCGACGGCTATCACTCTGGTCATGGCATCGGAAACCCTTCAGCTGCTGGTCGACGGGAGCAACCACGATAGCGCAAGCGCCATGACGGTGGATACCATGTGGGCGGAGAGAATGCGTGCCGCTGCGATGCAATTGCGGGTTCCCGCTCGCGCCATATTGATGCGAAACCAACTATCTGTTCAGCGGCTACTTACCCTCTCCCCTGGCGATGTCTTGCCGCTCCTTCTGCCAAGCCAAATTCCGCTGATCGTTGAAGGAAGAGTTCTTGCGCATGGCTCGCTCGGTGAAGCCAATGGCCGCGCAGCGCTGCGTATTGAAAAAATCGAAAAGGAAAAAGACCATGAGTGATATGACCGAAGCGCCGAGCGCGCCCTCGCGGGCCGCAGCAAGACAAGCGACCGATAATCTCGACCTGTTGTCGGGCATTTCGCTGCGTGTCTCGGTTGAGGTGGGGTCGGCAAGCCTGAGCCTGTCAGAACTGCTTCGCCTTGGCGAGGGCAGCGTCGTTGAACTCGACCGGCAAGCCAATGATCTTCTCGATATTTTTGCCAATGGCACATTGATTGCCAAAGGCGAAATTGTCGAAGTCGATGGTCATTATGGCATCCGCGTTGTCGACGTTGTCGCTCCCGACCGCCGCCTCGGCGGACTGGAGGGATAGGCATGATCTTCGAATACTTCCTTCGGCTTTTCCTCATCATTCCGTTGATTGGAGCGCTTGTCTGGGGGTCATTATGGCTCTGGAAGCGAGTGCAGATCGGCTTGCCCATGAAGCCCGAAACGGACCGTCCGGTGCATGTCATAGATGCCGTGGCGCTCGGCCCTAACGGCAAGTTGCTGGTGGTCGAATTCCAGGGAGACAGGTTGTTGCTTGGCGTTTCGCGGAGCGGGATCAGCCGGTTGGCATCGGTTGAGCAGGGTGGGTCCAATGCGTAAGCTCGTTATCATCTGTATATCGGTGGCCGCCTTGTTTATCGGCGACGCGGCATTTGCCACCTCAACCGGAAGCGGCATCGAAAAGGCGTTGGACACCGTTGCTGGAGATGGCCGCCCGCTGTCACTTTCGCTGCAGATCCTGCTGCTGATGGGCCTGCTGACGGTTTTGCCGTCGCTCATCCTGATGATGACCAGCTTTACGCGCATCATCATCGTGCTGTCGATTTTGCGGCAGGCACTGGGGTTGCAACAAACGCCACCCAATCAGGTGCTGGTCGGGTTGTCGCTATTCCTGAGCATTTTTGTCATGCAACCGGTATTCACCACAATCAATACGCAAGCGCTCGAACCCTATGGCCGCGATGAGGTAAATTTCGAACGGGCGCTCGCCACATCTGCTGCCGCCATGCACGGCTTCATGATCAAACAGACGCGCACGGCGGATCTTGCGGTGTTCAGCGGCATTGCCAATGCGGGAAAATTTGCAAAACCGTCCGACGTGCCGTTCGCGATACTGCTACCCGCCTTTGTAACCAGCGAACTCAAAACCGCGTTCCAGATCGGCTTCATGATATTTCTGCCGTTCCTCATCATCGACCTTATCGTTGCTTCGTCGCTGATGTCACTGGGCATGGTGATGTTGTCGCCAACCATTATCTCCATGCCATTCAAGCTGCTGCTGTTCGTGCTGGTCGATGGATGGGCGCTGACGATGGGTTCGCTCGCCAGCTCGTTTATCAGATAGCATCATGGATCAGGACTATTTCATCGGTATGGCGCAGCAAGCGCTCTGGATATTGGCTTTGGGTTCGGCACCTGTCCTGATCCCTGCTCTGATTGCAGGCGTGCTACTCGGTATGGTGCAAGCCGCCACGTCGATTAACGAACAGACATTAAGTTTCGTGCCCAAGCTGATTGTAGTCGCTGTCGCCCTTGCTATCTGTGGTTCAAGCATCATGATCCTGCTTGCCGATTTCACCAAAGACATTTTCGCACAAATTCCGCTGCTGGTCCGATGATCCCGGCGGGCTTCGAAAACCTCGAACAGCAATTGCTGGTCTGGATGCTGGCGATGATCCGGCCGGGCGCGGCGTTTCTGGCTGCTCCGATGTTCGGCGCAGGGGCGGTTCCGGTTCAGTTGCGGCTGATATTGGCGCTGTCGATCGGAATTCCGTCGGCAGCAGCTGCAAACATGGCGTTACCCGCGGAAGGTATCGTCTCGATTTCGGGCTTTTTAATGATCGTCGCAGAAGTCATTGCAGGGCTGGCGCTTGGCTTTGTAATCCAGATTGGTTTCGCTGCGGCGCTGGTGGCAGGTGAAGCGATTAGCAATGCGATGGGCCTTGGTTTTGCCTCAATGGCCGATCCCAGCAGCGGACAGTCCAGCCCTGCCGTAGGTCAGTTCCTGTCGATGCTCGCGATGTTCCTGTTTCTGGCAGCTGATGGTCATCTTACGCTGATATCGATCATTGCCGAAAGCTACCGCACATTGCCACCCGGTGCGGCATGGCTTTCATTCGCCGCCATCGGTAGCGTCGCGAAATTCGGTAGTCTTGCCTTTTCCGCCGGTCTGTCAATCGCGTTGCCGGTCGGATTTGTGCTTGTACTCGTGCAGATCATCATGGCGATGATTGCGCGCTCTGCCCCGACGTTAAACCTGTTCGCAGTGGGCATGCCAGCGGCACTGCTTGCGGGCATATTGCTATTGGCGATGGCGGTTCCGGTCATGGCCGACACCATCAGCCATGCCATCCGCCTTGCTCTAGATCAGGCGCACGTCCTCGGAGGCGGCGGTGGCTGAGGCACCTGACAAGGACCAGCAGACCGAGGCGCCCACCGCAAAGCGCAAGGCCGACGCGGCAAAGGATGGTGATGTGCTCGCGTCGAAAGAATTGGCCACCGCCGTCATGATGCTTGCCGGGGCGCTGTGGTTGGCCGGGCTTGGCGGGTGGTTTTTCGAGGCTAGCAAAATGCTGCTGAAAAGCGGATTGTCGCTTGATCTGTCGGACCGCGACCGATTTGAACCGCTGGACGTGCTATCGGGCGCGCTTGCCGATCTGGCATTGCCTTTTGTGGGTTTGCTGATCCTGTCGATTATTGCCGCTCTCGCGGCACCCGCCATGCTTGGTTCGCTTGGTATGCGGAGCAAAACGATGGCTTTCAAGGGCAGCCGAATCAATCCGTTCTCGGGCCTAAAACGCATTTTCGGCATGCAGGGTGTGATCGAGCTTGCCAAAGCCACCGCCAAGGTCGTTGCGCTCGGTTATGCAGGCTATTGGGTCATGTCTGTCGACATCGCCAGCATGCCCGGACTTGCGGCAACTGATCCCGCGACGGCTGTCAGTATTATTGGCGAACGCCTTGTGCTGACCGTTTGGATGCTTGCGGCGGGCTTGGTCCTGATCGCCGGGGTCGATGTTCCGGCTCAATGGGTTCGCCGCAATCAACGGCTGCTTATGTCAAAACAGCAGATGAAAGAGGAGATGCGCCAGAGCGATGGTGCACCCGAACTGAAACAGGCGCTGCGGGCCCGCCAGCAAGAAGTGCTGATGTCTTCGGCGCGAAAAGGAATGGCCGATGCGAGCGTCGTCTTGACCAATCCGACGCATTTCGCGGTTGCGCTTCGCTATCGACCGGGGCTGGACGCTGCGCCTTTGGTGGTGGCGCGAGGGCGCGGTGATGTTGCTCAGGCGATTAAGGCGCTGGCGACGGAAAATAACATCGCTACGCTTGAATATCCGCAGCTCACCCGTGCAATCTACTTCACGACGCGGACGGGACGCGCGGTGTCCGAAGACCTGTATATCGCCGTTGCTGCGATTCTTGCGTTTGTATTCCGGCTTGAAAGCACCGTGGTCATTGAAATCGCCAGACCTGTTGTCGATGTCCCCGCCGCAAAGCGCTTCAATGCGGACGGCAGCCGCGAAGCCTAAACCCACCGCCTCGGCAGCCGTATAGGAGCGCGAAGGAATTTAATATGCTGACATCTATCGCAAACAGTCTCGGCTTTGGTTCAGGCATTGATACAGCTGCTCTGGTTGCGGACCTTGCGGCGGCGTCACGTACGCCCAAAGTGCAGCGTTTCGATGCGTTGGCGCGCGCCAATCAAGCAAAAGTCAGCACTTTGGCGCAGGCACGTAGCGACCTCGATAGTTTTGCCGATTCACTAGCGGACTTGGCATCCGGCGGAACCTTACGCAGCCAGCCGGTGACGTCGGATGACAGCGCCATATCTGTTACCTCAAACCCCGGGACCTTGCTTGGCAGCTACGCTGGCGAGATCGTCGTCAACAGCCTTGCCAAAGCACAGACAATCTATTCTGGCTATTCCGGCTCGGCGACAGACCCAATCGGGCAGGGCGGCATGACCCTGACGGTCGGTACCGCGAGCTATGCGATTACCATCGGTGCTGCGAACGACAATCTGAACGGACTTGCCAGCGCCATCAACGCCAGCGGCCGCGGAGTTCGTGCCAGCGTGGTGAACGATGCCGGGAATTTCCGACTGGTTCTAAAAGGCGAAAGCGGTGCCGCAAAGGCATTCGCACTGACCGCCGATTCAGGTGCTGACCCCGGCCTTAGCCAATTCACCAGCGCCATTATGACCATTGGCCAGACCGCTAGCGATGCTGCGTTCATGGTCGATGGCGTTGCTTATAGCCGTGCCACCAACAGCATCAGCGATGTCATTTCAGGACTGACAATTTCGCTGAAAAAGGCCGATCCACTTGTCACGATCGCAATTGGTTCGACCCGTCCGAACGAGGTACTTAAGCAGACGTTGAGCGACTTTGTATCGGTCTTCAACACATTGAAGAAGGACGTCGAAGCCGCGCGCCGCGCCAATAATGGAAACCCCGCGCTACGGAGTTTCGAACGGCAATTGAGCAATTTTATCGCGCAGCCATTGACGGCCAACGCCAACATCCGTTCATTATCCGACGTCGGTGTATCGACCAATCGCGATGGCACGATTGCGATTAACGCGGCTAAGCTGGAGGCCGCGTTGCGCGATTATCCCGATGCAGTGGAAGCCATCTTCAACCCGCCACGCGACGGCACCCGTACAGAGGATACCGATCCGGGGATTGCGTTTGCACTGGACGCACTGCGCGATGCGGCTGTGGCAAAAAATGGCGCGCTTGAGCAAGTCCAATCATCATTGCAACGCGAGGCCGATAACATATCGAAAAATCGTGGCAGGATGGAACAACGCGAGGATGCTTATCGTACGAGGCTGGAAAAACAATATGCCGGGCTGGACGCGCGGATCGGCGCACTGAAGGCAACGCAGAGCTATCTGGAGCAACAGATTAAGCTCTGGAACAGTTCTGATAATTAACCGCCATGCAGCCAAAGACCCACCCTGCCATTGCCAGCCAGCATTACCGCATGCTTGACCTGCAAAGCCGTGTTGCCAGCGCAAGTCCGCACGGTCTGGTTGGCCTGCTTTACGAGGAACTGTTGCGGTCGCTGGACCTGATCATTGCCAAGCATGCGCAGGGCAAGACGATTGCGGGGAACACGCATTTGGCCAAGGCACTATCAATTCTTGTAGCGCTTGAGGGCAGTCTTGATTTCACCAACGGCGGCGACCTCGCCCCACTGCTGCGCCGCATTTATCGCTCGGCAACGCGTGGCTTGAATGATGCTGCGCGTGACGATGAAATTGCC
>JBGSVG010000009.1:0-4724 GCA_041753095.1 Sphingorhabdus sp.
TCTGTGGATAAGTTGTCGAAAAGTGCCGATTTCAGGCTCGCGCGGGTGGTTATTTCCGCGCCACTCGTCTAGGGTTCCCGCATCATAAAAATATAAGGATTTTCGCGGCGTGAGCGACGATATTAGCCCACAAGACCCATCAGATATTTCACCCGTCGACATCGTCGATGAAATGAAGTCGAGCTATCTCGACTACGCGATGTCGGTTATCGTGTCGCGTGCGCTTCCCGATGTTCGCGACGGCCTGAAACCCGTGCACCGCCGAATCCTCTTCGCATCCCAAGAAGGCGGCTTTGTCGCCGGCCGTCCGTACCGCAAATCGGCGAAGATCGTCGGCGACGTCATGGGTAACTACCACCCGCATGGCGACAGCGCGATTTACGACGCGCTTGCACGAATGACGCAGGACTGGTCGCTCCGCGTGCCGCTGATCGATGGTCAGGGCAATTTCGGCTCGATGGACCCTGACCCGCCCGCATCGATGCGCTATACCGAGGCGCGGCTGAACAAGGTCGCCAATGCGCTGCTCGATGATCTGGACAAGGATACCGTCGATTTCCAGCCGAACTATGATGGTAGCCGCGAAGAGCCGCAGGTTCTCCCTGCCCGCTTCCCCAATCTGCTGGTCAATGGCGCTGGCGGCATTGCGGTCGGCATGGCGACCAACATTCCGCCACACAATCTGGGCGAAGTTATCGCCGCGTGCCTCGCCTATATCGACAATCCCGCGATCACCATCGACGAGTTGATCGAGATCGTCCCTGCCCCGGATTTTCCCACCGCCCCGCTGATATTGGGTACTGGCGGCGCACGTGCGGCCTATCGCGAGGGCAAAGGCTCCATCATGCAGCGCGCGCGGCACGAGATTGAGGAAGGCAAAAATGACCGGCGCTCGATCGTTCTGACCAGCATACCGTTCCAGGTGGGCAAATCCGGTCTGGTGGAAAAAATCGCCGAAGCCGCCAAGGACAAGCGCATCGAAGGCGTTTCGGACATCCGGGACGAGTCGAGCCGCAAGGGTGTTCGCATCGTCATCGACCTGAAGCGCGACGCGACCACTGACGTTGTGCTCAACCAGCTCTGGCGCCACACGCAGGCGCAATCCAGCTTCCCCGCCAATATGCTCGCCATTCGCGGCGGACGGCCCGAAGTGCTGACGCTGCGCGACATTATCGAGGCGTTCATCCGCTTCCGCGAAGAGGTCATTACTCGCCGGACCAAGTTCGAACTCAACAAGGCCCGCGAACGCGCACATCTGTTGCTCGGACTGGTGGTCGCGGTCACCAATCTGGACGAAGTCGTTCGTATCATCCGTGGATCGGGCAGCCCTGCTGAAGCACGCGCCGCGTTGCTTGACCGTAAATGGCCGATTGGCGAAATTGCGCCGTACATCAAATTGGTGGAGGCTATTGAGGCCGAAATCGAGGGCGACACCTATCAGCTATCCGAATTGCAGGTTCGCGCCATCCTTGAACTACGCTTACACCGCCTCACCGCACTTGGCCGCGACGAAATTGGCAAGGAATTATCAGGACTTGCGGTCAAAATCGAAGAGTTTCTCGCAATCTTGGGCGACCGGGTAAAGCTATACGCGGTTCTGCGCGAAGAACTGGTGGCAATCGACGCAGAATTCTCGACACCGCGCCTGTGCGAAATCACCGCGAGCTGGGATGGTCTTGATGATGAAGACCTGATGGAACGCGAAGAAATGGTCGTGACCGTCACCCATGGCGGCTATATCAAGCGCACCTCGCTCGCCACCTTCCGCGCCCAGAACCGCGGCGGCAAGGGCCGTGCGGGCATGGCGACCAAGGATGAGGATGCGGTCACCGAGCTGTTCGTCACCAGCACCCACACGCCGGTTCTGTTCTTCTCCAACATCGGCAAGGTCTATCGCCTGAAGGTCTGGAAACTGCCGGAAGGCGGGCCACAGACACGCGGTCGTCCGATGGTCAACCTGCTGCCACTTGGCGAAGGTGAAGTTATCTCCAACGTCTTGACCTTACCCGAGGATGAAGCCGAATGGGGCGGCCTCAGCGTCGTGTTCGCCACTGCCAAGGGCTATGCCCGCCGCAACAGCATGGATGCGTTCGCCAATGTGCCGAGCAACGGCAAAATCGCGATGAAGTTTGAAGGCGAAGACGCCGACGACAAGCTGATCGGCGTCGAATTGCTCAGCGCCGACGATGACGTCCTGCTGGCAAGCCGCAACGGCAAGGCCATCCGCTTCGCCGCCGACGACATCCGCGAATTCCAGAGCCGCGCCTCAACCGGTGTGCGCGCAATGAAACTCGCGAAGGGCGACGAAGTCATCTCGCTCTCGATCCTCCACCGCGTCGGCACCACGCCAGAAGAACGCGAGGATTATCTCCGTTTCGCGCCGTGGAAGCCCGAACGCGAGGGCGAACCCACTTTGCCCGCCGACCGAATCACCGAAATGGCCGCCGCCGAACAGTTCATCCTCACCGTCTGCGCCAATGGCTATGGCAAATTGTCATCGGCTTATGGATATCGCCGGACGGGCCGCGGTGGTCAGGGCATTACCAATATCGACAATATCGAGCGGAACGGGCCAGTAGTGGCCAGCTTTCCCGCCACCAAGGGCGACCAGTTGATGCTGGTCACCGACCAGGCCAAGCTGATCCGCATGCCGCTGGACAGCTTGCGCGTGTTGGGTCGCGGGACGGCGGGGGTTAGGTTGTTCAATGTTGGTGAGGACGAGCATGTCGTTGGCGCTGCCAAGATCGACGAGAGTGATGAGCCAGAGGATGAACTAGTACAAGAATTTCCTCCGGCTGATGGTCCGACAAACTAGAGCGTTCGGTTTCACATAACTTCCAAAAGGTACTCGATGTGATACACTCCCTCTTTGGGCGGGCCTGTTCGGCGATTGCTGGATTGCGTCTGCTTTTCATACCGCTAATTGCCTTCGCGCTTTTTGGTTGCGACAGTTCGATTCACGCGCAAGAAGCAAAGCCGTCGGCTGCCCAATCGCTATTTCAGCAACGCGGCGAGGGGCAGCCCTACGAGCTTCAGGGCAGCCGCGTTTACGATGTTCCCGATCCTGTATCCGGACGCGACTATCAGATATTTGTCGATTTACCGCCGTCTTATGACAAACAGCCCGCGCGTAAATATCCGGTCGTCTACGTTACTGATGCCGATTACGCTTTCCCTGTAATGCGCAACCTTGCGCGCAGGTTGAATGTCAACAAGCCAAGGATCGAAGAATTCATCCTGATTGGCTTATCCTACGCAACGGGCGAAACGGGAATGGAAAGCCGCCGCCGTGACTACACACCGACCGCTACGGGTCCTGATGACACGACACCAGACCAGATCCACGGACAGAGCGCCGCATATCAAGATTATATTCGAAAGGAGGTAATGCCCTATGTCGAAAGGAACTTTCGGACCAGTAGCGGGCGGAAATACTATTTCGGACATTCCTATGGTGGGCTGCTGGGCGCTCAGGTATTATTCACGCGGCCGGACATGTTTGCTGGCTATGTGCTAGGAAGCCCGTCCTTTTGGTACGATAAACGGCATATTTTCGGTGTTGAGGAAGCTTATGCGCGTTCTCATCGCAACCTGTCGGCGAAAGTCTATCTCTACATCGGTGAGTATGAGGCCACTCGAAAGGGCGACAATCGCTATTATCAGGAATTTTTCGATATGGTGCTCGACAATCGGCGTTTTGCGGAAACGCTGCAAAAGCGGTCTTATCCCGATCTCAAGCTGCAATCTGATGTGTTGAATGACGAGGACCATGTGACAGTCGCGCCGAGGGGATTTACCAAAGGCCTGCTATATTTGCTGCCGGCAGAAGAGGGGTAGTTCGAATTCCGGGAACGCATACCAAATAGCCCTGTCCCCTCTCTCATTTAGGGGCCGCTGGCCATTTCGAGTCGAACATGCCCACGGCATGTTCTTTCGAATGCTGGGAGCATTCCAAACCCGGAACGGCCAAACGTGCGAGACTTGCGAATTTGTTCGCTAGTCGCAGCGGAGACGGGCTCGACGGCGATGTTTTCCGCCAACGCCCCCTCTAAACTTCGCCTAACTGCCTATAGAAGCATGACTTCGTATCTATCCCCTGAAGGAGAGAGACCTTCTTTTTTGTTCAACCGCTGTGATCCGCAATCAAAACAAATCATCTAAATTAAACTTTTAGCCCTGCTTGGCTTTTTCCATTGTCCTACAGATAACCATATGGGTTATGCTTCGGCCTTTTGGAGAATGAACAAATGGCAGAAGATCGAACCCCACCCCTTTCCCCGCTGCGCGATGACACCGACGCGCGGCTCCCCGCCGCCGCTTACCTGCGCTACCAATCCCGCGCCGATGGCTGGAGTGCGGGGCGGCAGGCGGCTTTTCTGGCGCATCTCGCCGACAATGGGGTGGTCGAGGATGCGGCGCGCGCTGTGGGGATGAGCGTTAGTGGCGGTTACGCACTGCGCCGCACCGCGCGCGGCTATGCCTTCAATCTCGGTTGGGAAGCGGCGTTGATTATTGCGCGGCGTATTGTAGCCGACCGGCTGATGGCGGCGGCGATCAAATGCGAAGAATCGCGTTGGGTGCGCGAAGATGGCGTCACCACCTACACAAGGCAAAATACAAAGCTGTCGGTGACACTGCTCGACCGGGTCAACCCGGCAACGGCGCTGCCCGAAATCCTCGCGGTCGCCACACGGTTCGACTGTTTTCTGGAAATGATCGACGAT
>JBGSVG010000010.1:0-2846 GCA_041753095.1 Sphingorhabdus sp.
GCGAAAATCGAGCGCGATATTGTCGGCCAGATTGACCTTCAACCGGCCATTGGCAGAAGCATTTTCAAAGCCGTCCTTTTCGGTGCCACCGCTCAGCGCCGATATGCCATCGGTGCGGTAATAGGCACCGCCAACGCTGCCCTCGAACATGCCGCTGGTGCCCGACAGATTTGCGGCCCCCTTGATGCTATCCGCATAGCCATATTCCGCCCCGACGCGGGCGACCAAAGCCTGGGTTGGCGCGACCGACTGCACGTTGATAACGCCTCCAATCGCCTGACTGCCCCAGATAATCGAGTTCGGCCCACGCAGTACTTCGATGCGGCCGATATTGCCGGTGAGCAACGCACCGAAATCGAACGCGGCATTGGGGCTGGAAGGATCGTTAATCCGCACGCCATCGACGAGCACCAAAGTCTGCGACCCATTACCACCGCGCAGGAAAACAGCGCTCTGGCTGCCCACCGATCCGCGTGTGACGGCGGTAACCCCCGGCAATGTCCGCAACGCATCGGTGATGCTTGTGGCTTGAAGCTCTTCCAGCCGTTGTTCGTCGAGAACCGAGATCGCTTGCCCGGTTTCCGAGCGCGGTTGTTCAAAGCCGCTGGCGGTGACCACGATATCCTCGTCGGCTTCCTGCGCAAATGCAACGGCGGGGAGTAGCGCCAGCACGGCAGCTGAACTTTTCAAAAATGTCATAAACTTATCCCTTCACATGACGTCCAAACAAATGTCGTCACGCGGAGGAAAACCCCGATTGCGCCAGTGTCCCGCAAGCACAAAGGACAGACCGCAATCAGGCAGGTCTCCTGGCTCCCGGGTCATAATTTAGGCCCCACCTTCCCGCTTTCGCAGTGGCATATCGGGGCCAAACTCGCCGGTTACAGTTGCGGGAACAGCGCCGGATTTCCGCCGGCTTCCCTATTATCCACGCTCTCGCGCAGACCTGATGCGTGGGGGTCGTTTAGGAAGGAATTTGCGTTAGGGCAAGGTTGTTATAGCTGGTGCTCAATGCAGCTTCGCCTTCAAGCGCTGGCCGATGCCGTCAACGGGCACGTCGTGCAACACCCGGTAGCGCGCCTCGATTAGGCTGAATATGCCAAATCCGAATAGCCCGACGGCGACGATCATGTCCCACGGACTGTCGAGCCACGCCAGTGCCGCGCCCATGCCACCGGCCTCGCTCGCTTGCTCACTCAGACCGGCGTTCGCGAGGAAAAAGCCAGTCATCAGAAAAACTAGCCCGCGGGCGGAATAACCCAGTCGACCGCTCCACTTTGCCCACGGCTGTCGCGCGACGCGCGGCTCCAGATGCTTCAGAAAGCTTCCCTTGGCCGCCTTGACCAATTGATACAGGCCGACGCCCAGCAGAACCAGGCCAGCGACAATTAGCATACTGCCGCCACCGGGCAGCTGTAGCACCGATTGGGCGCCATCCTGTGCACCGTCGCGATTGGCGGCCCCTGTCCCTTGGATCAATCCGAAGGCCTGCCATGTGAGCAGCAGGTGAATCAGTCCGCTCGCGCCTGCGCCAAGCCGTTCGGCGGCCCCGGATTTATTGGTGCCATGCCGCTCGATATCGAACGCTGCGTCGGATAGTCGCCATAGGCCATATGCAAGCAATCCTAGTGTCATTAAAATCAATAGGATCCGTCCGCCGCCTTGGCCCAGATATTCAAGCGCACCTTGCGGATCTTCAGCGCGCCCTGTCGACAGGATCAGATAGGAGATTGCCAGATAAATCAATCCGCGCGAGGCGAACCCGAGTCTGGTAAGTGTCGTAAGTTGCGCAGCAGTATCGGCCATGGGGTTCCCTTTCGAATGCCCATCAACCGCTGACCATGGATGCTTGTTCCGGCGTCCATCATTTGGGTCGGGGAATGGCACTATTCGTTGAAAATCTTGGATGCTAGAGGGCGCGTATGACACTGACCAATTTGCTCGTCCCGACTTTCACGCAAATGCTGAAAACGCTCGATGGCTTGCTAGCCAAGGCGCTGGCCCAAAAGCCAGAGTCGGCCGAAATGCTTCTCTCGGCGCGGCTTGCACCCGACATGTTCCCACTATCGACACAGATAAGATTTGCCTGTGTACAGGCCTATGAGGCGGCGTTCCGGCTGAGGGGTGAAGAGTTGCCGCCAACCCATAGCGCACTTCTCGATGAAGGCCGGAATGCGGATGAATATCCCGGTTCGCTAGCCGACGCCCAGAAACGGATTAATGAAACTATCGAGTTGCTGGAAGGTCTAACCGCTGACGCACTTGATATGCACGCTAGTCAGCCAGTCGTGCATGAACTTCCCAACGGGATGATTTTTGATCTGACTGCGGAGCAATATGCCCGCGACTGGGTGCTTCCCCAGTTTTATTTCCACCTGATGGCGGCTTATTCAATTATGCGAAGCGAGGGTGTCGAGATCGGAAAAGCCGACTATGTCCAGCACATGTTTCAATATCTTCGTCCAGAAACAATGCCCAAAGGTTGACCATTTGGGGCTTAATGCCGCGTCTTCCCGGGCCGCTGCATCCCCCAGAACATCGGACCTTCAGGAACCTGCCAGACGTGCTTCACTTCAAAACCGAAGTTCTGATAGAGCCCAACATTATGCTCGTCAGCGGTTTCCAGATAGGCAGGTAGGCCATCTTCGTCGGCGCGCTCCAGGCCAGCGCGGATTGCTGCACCGCCAAAGCCCTGTCCCTGAAACGCGGGGTCGCATCCGGCATAGTGCAGATACCAGACCGGTTCTTTGGGTAGGTGCTTTTCGATCAGGTCGGCGACCTCCAACCCGCGAAAAATCGAATAGCGCAGCGTCTGGACGAATGGAACGATCAGCCGCGCGCGGTCC
>JBGSVG010000011.1:0-13007 GCA_041753095.1 Sphingorhabdus sp.
GGGCCTTGATGGAGGTGTCCTATACGACCCAGTCGCCGAATACCAAAAGGTAGAAGGTGCGTGGACCGATTGGGATGGCAACCCTGATCCGGCCACCAAATCGACGCGTACCGTTGACACGCCAGCGCAAAAGGCAGAGATAGAGCCGATTCCGGAGTACAGCCGGAAGCAGTAATATGATTGGCAGTGGGGGCTGTGAATATGGCAGAAGGCCGGAATGAACCGTCGATGGATGAGATTCTCTCCTCGATTAAACGCATCATAGCCGATGATGACCGGATCCGTCCGGCTGCCAAGCGCATCGCGAAGCCCGCATCGTCGCATGATGAGGAAGAAATTCTGGAGCTAACCGAAACCGCCGCTGATGAAGAGGCGGAGGATGTTTTGCTCGACGACAGCAAGGCGCAGAGTTTGCGCCACAGCTTCTCGGCATTGCAGACATTGTCCGAGCCCGGCGTCGCTCCACAGATCGTGCGTTCAGGTGAGACTTCCTTGGAAGGCCTAACCCGTGATCTTCTGCGGCCAATGCTGAAGGACTGGCTCGACAATAATCTGCCGCCGATTGTCGAGGCAATGGTAGAGCGCGAAATCACCCGCATCACCAAAAAGGGCTGATGCGCGCGGCGCTGTTCGTCGGGCTACTGCTGGCCGCGATGCCAGCACCCATATTTGCCAAAAATCTTTACGTTGAAACCGGCAGGCTTGTCGATGTCGCGGCGGGCAAAGTGCTGTCCGGTCAGTGTATCAGCATTGATAATCAGAAAATTACTTCTGTGGCCCCTTGCGGCCCGACGCCAGATGGATCGGAGCGCCTCGACTGGTCTGGCTTCACCGTCCTTCCCGGGTTGATTGACCTCCACACGCATCTGGCTGACGCGGGACAGAGCGCGGACCTTGGGCTACCGCTCAAAACCTCGCCTGCAGCAACTGCGTTGATTGGCGCGCATAACGCCAGGCTCACGTTGGAGGCGGGTTTCACGACGGTGCGCGATGTCGGCACCTATCGCGGGCTAACCGATGTTGCGCTGAAAAATGCCATCAATGCGGGGCAGGTCCCCGGCCCGCGTATGTTCGTGGCGGGTGCCTATATCACCATCCCGAAGGGCGGCGGCGAGTTGAACGGCGTCATCGACAATGAAAAGCTTCCCGCCGATATGCGGCTGGGTGTCAGCAACACGCCGCAAGAGGCTGCTGGAAAAACCGATTATCTGATCGCAAACGGCGCGGATTTCATCAAGATGATCGCCACCGGCGCCGTCCTTGCCATCGGCACAGAGCCGGGCGAGCCTGAACTGACCGAGGCGCAAATGCGCTTTGTGGTTAAAGCCGCCAAACCCAACGGAATTTATGTAACTGCCCACGCGCATGGTGCCATCGGCATCAAGAATGCGATTCGGGCGGGCGTACGCTCGATCGAACATGCCAGCCTGATCGATGACGAAGCGCTCGCCATGGCGAAGGCCGCAGGCACGTGGCTGGTCATGGATATCTATAATGGCGATTATATCGACGATATCGGGACCAAGGAAAAATGGCCCGAGGAATATTTGCGCAAAAACCGCGAGACCACCGATGTGCAACGCGCCGGGTTCACCAAGGCGGTGAAGATGGGCGTCAAGATCGCCTACGGCACCGACAGCGGCGTCTACCCACATGGCGGCAATGCCAAGCAATTCGCCTATATGGTCCGCTATGGCATGACCCCGATGCAGGCGATTCAGAGCGCGACCCTTCGCGCGGCGGAATTGTTGGGTAAGGAAAACGAGCTGGGCAGCATTTCACCGGGGCGCTTTGCTGATCTGGTGGCGGTGGAGGGTGATCCGCTAGCCAATGTGCATGTGCTGGAGCATGTCAGCCATGTGATGAAAGACGGCGCTCTGATTAAATAACTTAATGGAGCATCTGCGCTGTAATGTTTCACGCGAAGGCGCAAAGATTTTCAAGAGGGCAATTCTAACCTGACATTCAGCTACGCATCGGCGGAGATAGCGACAATTCGCTACACTGCCCTCTTAATAACCTTTGCGCCTTTGCGTGAAATAAATCCTATTTTGCAAACAAAAGGGCGGGGAAATACCCGCCCGTCCGTTGCTATTTTAAAGCAGGTTTTCTCAGACCATTGTGACCGAGAAAAGCAGGCTGCTAAGCGCGAGTGCGCCGATAAAGCTGGCCAGTTTCTGCATGTTTCATTCCTTCCACTTTGCCGCACAGCCATAAGGCCGGGTCGTCCCGTTGAAGGCATCCATTATGTTTTTGTTATGCTGTCCACATAGGTGGCAAAAGTTAAATCTCAATGATATTAGTTGAGAATATAGTTGCATAAAACGCAACTATCTATCTGCCTCGCGCGCGCAATCTTCTTGCGCGTGCCTTTAACGCTGACTAGCGTGCGGCCATGAACAAAACCCTATTGCTTGCCGCGCTAATTGGCACTTCCGCCCTTTCCGTCCCTGTATTTGCCTGCCCGATGACCGAAACCGATCTCGCGATGATGAAGCGGCTATCGGGTGCGGCCGCGTCGCCCGATGGAACGGTGATCGCGTACCAATTACGCGAAACCGACATGGAAGCGAACAAGGGCAAGACCGACCTTTATATGCTCAAGCTCGGCACGCCCAATGCGCAGCCGGTGTTGTTCGCATCGAAGCCCGACAAGAACGAACATGACCCGGCCTTTTCGCCAGACGGTAAAAGCATTTTCTATCTCAGCAACGAAAGCGGGAAAGAGCAGATCTGGCGTTACGACATCGCAACCGGAACGGCGATGCAGTCGAGCAACTTCAAGGCCGATGTCAACGGTTTCAAAATCTCCCCCGACGGCATGAAATTTGCGGTCTGGGGTGATGTCGCGCGCGATTGCATGGAGTTTGGCTGCGACAAAGACGGTGACACCTCAAAACCCGGTCCAGGCAGCGGCCGCGAATATGATCAGTTGATGGTCCGCCACTGGGACGCGTGGGAAACGCCCGGCAATTACAGCCGCGTCTTCACCGCCGTGCTTGGGGCCGATGGCACGCTGGGTACGCTCGGTGTGGCGATGGATGGCAACCTCGTTGGTGACGCGCCGTCGAAACCCTTTGGCGGCGGTGAGGAAATTGCATGGGCTCCGGACAGCAAATCCTTATTCTACACGTTGCGCAAAGCGGATAAGGACGAAGCGAAATCGACCAATCTCGACATATATCATGCGGATTTGACGGGCGCCGTCCACAACGGCACGCCCAACAATGCGGGTACCGATACGATGCCTGCGCCATCGCCCGACGGCAAATATCTGGCCTATGCAGCGATGGCGCGCGCTGGATATGAAGCCGACCGGCAAGTCCTGATGCTGCGCGATATGAAGACCGGCAAGGTCAGCGCGCTCACCGATAAATGGGACAGGTCAGTGGCGTCAATTGCATGGACGGCCGACAGCAAGAGCCTGCTTGTAACCGCGCAGGATGTGCTTGAAACCCCGCTGTACCGTGTCGATCTGAAAGGCAAGGTCACGCGCCTGACCGAACGCGGCCATATCGGCGCGGCACTGCCGCTTAAAAATGGTGGCATCGTATATTCAATCGACAGCATCACTGGCCCCGCCGACCTTGTGCACATGGATGCCAAGGGCAAGACCACGCGGCTGACTAATGTCAACGCCGATACGCTCGCCACGCTTGATCCGGTGAACTATCAGAAATTTGACTTTGCCGGCGCAGATAGCGACCGCGTCTATGGCCAGATCATCAAGCCACAAAACGCGACAGGCAAATTGCCTGTGCTATTGCTCGTCCATGGCGGACCGCAAGGGACGTTCAACAACAGCTGGTCGTATCGCTGGAACCCCGCCGTCATGGCGAGCCAAGGCTATGCCGTCGTCAGCATCGATTTCCACGGGAGCACCGGATATGGCCAGAAATTCACGGACAGCATCAACAAGGATTGGGGCGGCAAACCGCTTGAAGATTTGAAGCTTGGGATGGACGCTGTCGCAAAAATCGACAGCCAACTCGACACTGCAAACGGCTGCGCGCTCGGCGGGTCTTACGGCGGTTATATGATGAACTGGATTTCGGGAAACTGGCCTGATCGGTTCAAGTGCCTCGTCAACCATGCGGGTATCTTTGACCTGCGCGCGATGGCTTACGAGACCGAAGAATTGTGGTTCGACCAATGGGATAATGGCGGCCCATGGACGACGCGAACGGACGCGGAAAAATGGAACCCGGTGAACCATGTCACCAAGTGGAAAACGCCGACTTTGGTCATTCACGGCGAAAAGGATTATCGCATCCCCTATTCGCAATCGCTGGCCGCGTTCACCGCTTTGCAACAGCAGGGCGTTGAATCGAAACTGCTCGTTTTCCCCGATGAAAATCACTGGATATTGAAGCCCAAAAACTCGATCCAGTGGTACCAGACGGTGTTCGAATGGGTGGGCAAGCATTTGAAGAAGTAAGCTGCGGCTTTTGAGGGGGAGAGCAGAATGACCGGAATCGCCGAGAGCGTCGCCACCGACATAAGCGGCGGTGCAGAGCTAAGCCGCAGCCTTAAATCCCGCCATGTCTCGATGATCGCCATCGGCGGCATCATCGGCGCAGGGTTGTTTGTCGGGTCATCAACCACAATCAGCCAAGCCGGGCCAGCCGCGGTGTTCTCCTTTGCCATTGCCGGGTTTATCATCCTGCTCGTGATGCGGATGCTGTCCGAAATGGCGATTGCGGTCGACGGTGTGCAGACCTTCCCTGATTTCGCGCGCGCAGGCCTTGGCCATCTGGCGGGGTTCCTGTCCGGATGGCTCTATTGGTATTTCTGGGTTGTTGTCGTCGCCATTGAGGCGATAGCGGGTGCGCAAATCATCCACGGATGGTTTCCCGCGATCCCCGAACTCGGCATCGGCATCGGCCTGATGGCGATCCTCACGGCGGTGAACCTGATGTCCGCACGCGCATATGGCGAGTTTGAATTCTGGTTTTCCTCGATCAAGGTCGCCGCAATCGTCGTCTTCATATTGCTCTGCGCCGCATGGGCGTTCGGATTTACTTCAGGCGGCGGTGCGACATTCGGTAACCTTACCGAGCATAATGGCTTCGTTCCCAATGGCTGGGGTGTCGTCCTTGCCGCGGCAACCTCGACTATCTTCAGCCTTGTTGGCGCGGAAATTGCGACCATCGCCGCAGCTGAATCCGAAGAACCCGCCAAGGTCATCAGCCGCATGACGGTGTCGGTCACGTTGCGAATCCTTATCTTCTACATCCTCTCAATTTTCCTTATCGTTTCGGTCGTGCCGTGGACCGAGATCGTGCCCAAGGTCTCGCCCTTCGCTGCGACATTGGGCTATATGGGCATCCCGGCGGGCAAGCTGATCATGGAGGCCGTCGTATTGGTCGCCGTGCTGTCGTGCCTCAACTCGGGTCTCTACGTCACCTCGCGCGCCTTGTTCGGCCTCGCCAAGCACAAGGATGCGCCACAGTGGCTGGTGCAGGTCAACAGCCGCAAGGTGCCAGCCCGCGCTATCCTGATTGCCAGTCTCTTTTCGTACGGCGCCCTCGCCGCCGACGCGGTGTCACGCGATGTGGTGTTCAGCTTCCTCCTCAACAGCTGCGGCGTGACGATGTTGATCCTCTATCTGATGACGTCCGCCGCGCAGCTTAAATTGCGCAACAAATATGAGGCCGAGGACCCCGCACGATTGCAAATCAAGATGTGGTTCCACCCGTTTGGCACCTACATCGCGATGACGGCGATGCTGGTGATACTGGTCGCGAAGGGTCTGGACCCCGCCGCATCGAAGGAACTGTGGCTGAGCCTTGTGGTGGCAGGCGGTTTTGCGGCAGCGTTCTTTATATTCCGGCGCAGCAAGGCCTGAACGCCCTGAAAGCTTGCTGAATCGCTTGGCCGCTGGCATGGGCCAGAGCCATGACTATCGACAAGACTTTCGACCCCGCCGCGATTGAGGCGAAATGGTATTCCCACTGGGAAAGCACCGGCGCATTCCGTCCCGAGCGCCCCGACGCCGAGCCTTACACGATCGTCAACCCGCCGCCCAATGTGACCGGCAGCCTTCACATCGGCCACGCGCTCGACAACACCTTGCAGGATATCCTCATCCGCCACGCGCGGATGCAGGGCAAGGATGCCTTGTGGGTCGTCGGCATGGACCATGCCGGTATCGCGACGCAGATGGTGGTCGAGCGGCAGATGGCCGAACGGCAACAAAAGCGCACCGATTTCACCCGCGACGAATTTGTCGCCAAGGTGTGGGAGTGGAAGGAAGAAAGCGGCGGTGCGATCACTGGCCAGCTGCGCCGCCTCGGCTGTTCGATGGATTGGGAAAATGAACGCTTCACGATGGACGAGGGCTTTTCAAAGGCCGTCATCAAGGTGTTCGTCGACCTCTATAATCAAGGCCTGCTCTACCGCGACAAACGCCTCGTCAACTGGGACCCGCATTTCAAATCGGCAATCTCCGACCTTGAGGTCGAAACGCGCGAAGTGAACGGCCATATGTGGCACTTCAAATATCCACTCGCAGGCGGCGAAACCTACACTTATGTCGAGCGCGACGCCGACGGTAATGTCACGCTCACCGAAGAACGCGACTATATCGCCATCGCCACCACGCGGCCCGAAACGATGCTCGGCGACGGTGCGGTTGCGGTGCATCCGGGAGACGAACGCTACAGCGCCATCGTTGGGAAGCTTTGCGAAATCCCCGTCGGCCCCAAAGAACATCGCCGCCTGATCCCGATCATCACCGACGAATATCCCGACCCCGATTTCGGTTCGGGCGCGGTGAAGATCACCGGCGCGCACGACCAGAATGACTATGGCGTCGCACAGCGCAACAATATCCCGATGTACCGCCTGATGGACGAAGTTGCAGCCATGCGGGCCGATGGCGTGCCTTATGCCGAAGCTGCCGCTCAGGCCAAGGCCATCGCCGCTGGCGGGCAATGGACTGCCGCCGATATCGACGCGCTCAACCTCGTCCCCGACGCCTATCGCGGGCTTGATCGCTACGAAGCGCGCAAGCGCGTCGTCGCCGACATTGACGCCGATGGCCTAATGATTGCCGTCGAAAATAAAGCAATCCAGCAACCTTTCGGTGACCGTTCGGGCGTTGTCATCGAGCCAATGCTCACCGACCAATGGTATGTCGATGCCGCAACGCTCGCAAAGCCGGCAATCGAGGCTGCGCGCAATGGCGCGGCGAATGGCGGTTTCGACATCGTGCCCAAGTCTTGGGAAAAAACCTATTTCAACTGGATGGAGAATATCCAGCCATGGTGCGTGTCGCGGCAACTATGGTGGGGGCACCAGATTCCGGCTTGGTTCGACGCCGACGGCAAAATCTATGTCGCCGAAGATGAGGCAGGGGCTCAAGCTCTGGCTGGCGAAGGCGTTGCCCTAACCCGCGACCCCGACGTTCTCGACACATGGTTTTCCTCCGCGCTTTGGCCATTCGGCACCTTGGGTTGGCCGGACAAGACCAGCGAGCTCAACCGCCATTACCCCAATGACGTGCTCATCTCGGGCTTTGACATATTGTTCTTCTGGGACGCGCGAATGGCGATGCAAGGCATCCACTTCATGAAGGAAGTGCCGTGGAAGACGCTCTATCTCCACGGCCTCGTCCGCGCTGCCGATGGCAGCAAGATGTCGAAGTCGAAAGGCAATACCGTCGACCCACTTGGCCTGATCGACCAGTACGGCGCCGATGCTTTGCGCTTCTTCATGGCTGCGATGGAGAGCCAGGGCCGCGACATCAAAATGGATGAAAGCCGCGTCGCCGGATATCGCAATTTTGCAACCAAGCTGTGGAACGCGGCGCGTTTTGCGCAATCGAACGGAATCGGCGGTTCACACTCGATTAGCGCCCCCAAAGCTGAACTTGCGGTCAACCGCTGGATCATCGGCGAGGTCGTCGAGACCGTCGAAAAGCTCAACAAAGCCTTCGCCGAATTCCGCTTCGACGGCATGGCTGACGCGATCTACCATTTCGTCTGGGACCAGTTCTGCGACTGGTATCTGGAACTGATAAAGCCCGCCTTTGTCGATGGCGAAAAGCAGGAGATGGACGCGGAGTCCAAGATCGTCGCCGGTTGGGTGCTCGACCAGATATTGGTGATGCTGCATCCATTCATGCCGTTTGTGACCGAGGAATTGTGGCACGCGCTGGCGGACCCGGAACGCCCCCGCAATTATGACATCATCCATGCGAAATGGCCTGAGCCGAAGGCTGAGGTTGATGTTGAGGCTAAAACAGAAATCGAAATGACGACGAAGATCGTCAGTGCGGTTCGCACGGCCCGAAGCGAACTTAACATTCCGCCCGGAACGCGAATGGAATGTTACGCGCAGGGTTTTGACGAGCAAACTGGATTGGCAATCAAGCGCAACTGGCCGAACATCAGCAGGCTTGCGCGGATAAACTGGAGTGACCTTCCTAGCGACAAACTAGGCCAAGGGAACACGCTGCAAGTGGTGGTTGATGAAGTCACCTTCGCATTACAACTCGAAGGCGTCATCGACCTGGACGCCGAACGCACCCGCATCACCAAAGCCATCGAAGCCGCCGCCAAGGAACGTGATGCGCTCGCAGGCCGCCTCTCCAACGCCGCCTTTGTCGAAAAGGCGAAGCCCGAGGCGGTCGAAAAAGCCCGCGCCGACCATGCTGAAAAGGCTGCCGAGGCCGAGCGGTTGACGGCAGCGCTGGCGCGGTTGGGGTAGGCTTTGAGTTTGTTTTCGAAGATTTATTTCACGCAAAGGCGCAAAGATTATTAAGAGGGCAGTCCTTTATTCAATAATTCACTGACGCATCGGCGTTGGTGATATTTAGTGGCTGCGCCGCCATCTTGAAAATCTTTGCGCCTTTGCGTGAAACTAAAGTCCGGAAGGCCAAGACGGAATTGGATAGCATATTTTGACCGATCTGGAATCGCTAGCCTCTAAAGTCATCGACACAGCGCTATCGGTTCATGTCGATGTCGGACCGGGATTACTCGAATCCGTATATGAGCAGCTGCTGGCAAACCGTTTGCGCTTGCAGGGCTTGATAGTGGACCGGCAGTTGCCGGTCGGTGCAAAGATTGATGGCCTCGATTTCCCAGATGCGTTCCGCATAGATTTGTTGGTCGAGGGAAACCTTCTTGTCGAAATCAAATCAATTGAAAAGCTCGCCCCAATCCATGCCAAACAGACTTTAACCTATCTGCGGTTGATGCAGCTGCCATTGGGGCTTCTCATCAACTTTGGTGGCATTACACTCAAGGAAGGCATCAAGCGCGTAGTAAACAACTACCGTCAAGGTAGCGCCTGAAGGGCTGCCAATTTATACCCTGATCCTGCTGGTATGCGTTATACGATTTATTTCACGCAAAGGCGCAAAGATTTTCAAGATGGCAGCGCAGCAACTCAATGTTAGCAACGCCGATGCGTCAGTAAGGTTTTTGTTCACAAGATGCCCTCTTGATAATCTTAGCGCTCTTTGCGTGAAATTCTTCTGTCCTACAGTCCCTCCCCTATGGCATTGCAATGACATGATGCTGCTGCGCGCCCTGCTTCTTATTTCGAAATCGTTGGGGGCAGTCCCGGCACTGGGCACCCGGGGGGGGACGTGGGGTCAACTTCCTCAACTTTGTAAGTTTCTCCTTACACTTTTCTTCGCCGCTGGAATCGCGCATGCCCAGCTCCCCGGTGCGCCGCAGAATGTCCCCGCCTCGATTGCTGCCGAAACCAATACGCCCGCGCCGGGCGACACCGTAACCGTTGCAATCATCATGGACCCGAAGCCCGGCTGGCATGATTACTGGCTGAACCCCGGCGATGCGGGGACTCCGCTTGAGCTTGCATGGCAGCTTCCCCCCGGCGTTACCGCTGGTCCGATTCGCGCACCTGTGCCCGACACGCTGATCGTCAGCGGGTTCATGAACCATATCTACAAGGCCAACCACGCGTTCCTGATCGACCTGAAAATACCTTCAAATGCACGCGCTGGTCAGAAACTCGTGGCGAGGGTCGATGCGCGCTGGTCGGCGTGCTCGGACACCGTTTGTGTTCCGGAGGGCAGCACGTTTGCCGTACCATTAACGGTCGGTGACGGCAAAATCACCAACGCTGACCGCGTCCGCTTCGACAATTGGCGCGCGGCTTTGCCGGTTCCGCTCGACCGGCAGGCAATCTATGCGGTTGACGGCAAACGCATTTCCATCGCCATCCCCTATCCGAAGAGCGCGCATGCGGAGAAATTGTGGTTCTTCCCGCAAACCGAAAATGTCTTCCGCTATGCCGCCACGCAGTCGGCGCGGCGAACCGGCGACTGGCTTGTGGTCACGGGAGAAATGGACAAAAACATCGACGTTCAAATTCAGGGCCTGCTTCGGTTCAACGACGCGCAAGGACTGGAAGTACGCGCAGTGCCCGGTGCAGTGCCGGCCGGTGGTGACGCGGTATCGGTGTTGGGAGGTGAAGCCTCGCCCGAAGGGCGAGCCACCTTTGGCTGGGTTCTGGGCTTTTCGGTTCTCGGTGGTTTGTTGCTCAACCTCATGCCGTGCGTGTTTCCAATCCTTGGCCTGAAGGCACTCGCAATTGCCAAAGCAGGCGGCGATGAACGCCAAGCACGGCGCGATGCGTTGGCCTATACTGCGGGGATCATCCTGAGCTGCCTTGCTTTGGGCGCGGTGATGCTGACGCTGCGGGCGGCGGGCGAAGAGGTGGGTTGGGCGTTCCAGTTGCAGGACCCGTCGATTGTCCTGTTGCTGCTGCTATTGATGGTAGCGATTACTGCCAATCTCGCGGGGCTATTCGAATTCGGCGGCATTGGAGCGGGAGAAAGGCTCGCGCGCCAAGGCGGAATGGCCGGGTCGTTCTGGACGGGCGTGCTGGCTGCGGTCGTCGCCACGCCCTGCACCGGCCCGTTCATGGCTGCGGCAATGGGCGCGGCGTTGTTGCTTCCGGTCGAACAAGCCTTGCTGATTTTCGCGGGGCTGGGCTTTGGGCTGGCTTTGCCGTTCCTTGCCATTGCGTATATCCCCCCATTGCGCAGCCGGATGCCAAAGCCCGGCCCGTGGATGAACAGTTTCCGCAAGTGGATGGCAGTGCCGATGGCGCTGACGGCGCTGGCATTATTATGGCTACTCGCGCAACTGGTCGGCGCTTCGGGCTGGCTGGTCGGAGGCGTCGCTGTCGCGGCCCTGTTGACCGGCATCATTATCGTCGTCCGTCGGAAAGCGCCAATCTGGACGATATTTGCGCTGGCAGTGGCTATTTTTGCAGGTGGCTATGCAGTGCTGGGCCGCTTGCCTGAGGCGGCGCAATATGCAGCAAGCGATAGCAAATTGGGCGGAGAGGTTTTCTCGGAACAAAAACTCGCCACGCTGCGCGCGGAGGGCAAACCCATCTTCCTCTATTTTACCGCAGACTGGTGCGTGACGTGCAAGGTGAACGAGGCCGCCGCTATCAACCGCGACGAAACCGCTCAGGCGTTCAGGAAAGCAGGCATCGTGACTTTGGTCGGTGACTATACCCGCCGCGACCCAGCCATCACACGCTTCCTTGCCAAACATGGCCGTTCGGGCGTGCCGCTTTATCTATATTATCCGAAGGGCGGCGAGGTAAAAATCCTGCCGCAGGTGCTAACCATCGATGCGCTAACGGAACTTGCGAAATGAGCGCGCTAAATCGAGTGCGCCAAGAACGAGTACGGGGACAGATCGCATGCGACCTGCCCCCGACCCATACCGACAAGTTGCGACCCTTTTCAGGACTCGCCGGTAATCTCGATCCGCTTCACCTGATTGGCTCCGATCACGGTGATCCCCCGAACACCGGTGATCCCAGTCAGTGGGACCGACCGCTCGAAAACGAGCGCACTGTCCGCGCCACCGACATCGTTAGCCGGTTCAGGCGCGTGAATGACCGCCACTTCGATGCCCCAATAATCCGGGCGGTCGTGATAAATACGGGGGGCCAGTTTGGCCTCGAAACCTATCCCCGGGAGATGCCCCCGCACCCAGAGATACAGGCTGTCCTGAAAGGGCAGCTTGCGCAGTTCGGCTGTTTCGAAGTCAATGATCCGCCCATTTGGCACGCTTGAAAGCGAGCCTCTGGAGGAGCTACTCATCAAAATTCCTAATTCCGCGAAATATTATGTCGCAAATGCGTTTTAATAAACGTCATTTAGCTAACTATGTTTCCACTCATACAGTAATTTACCTGCACGTAAAGTGAATGGCATAGTAAAAATATGTAACACGCTGTATCATGTTGAAAGCGCGCGCGAAAAACTGGGTAGATGGTTTGCGCATACGTATGCGGCAAGGCAGCGGCGGAAAAGGATTGCATTGCTAACCGCGAATCATCTGGTGTGCGTCATACGGCAAAGACAACGAGTCACCGTTGAACGTTGCGGCTAGGCCACTATATGCGACAAATCGGCACACCAAAGGCCTAAGGTCTTTATTTGCGCGCCATTTGGCTGTAATGGCGCATCACAACAACTTCAGGAGTATCCACTATCGCAACCCCGCCGACCCGGCGCGCAATGACCCCACCTGTTAAAAGTGGACCGCGCTACAATAATCTTATCACCGCGGAAAAAGTCCGTGTCATCGATGATGATGGCGAAAATCTGGGGGTATTATACACCCGCGAAGCGATAGCGCAGGCAGCCGAAGTCGGCCTCGATTTGGTCGAAGTATCCCCGAACGCAGACCCTCCCGTTTGCAAATTCCTCGACATCGGCAAGTTCAAATATGAAGCCCAAAAAAAGGCGAACCTAGCCCGCAAGAGCCAGAAGACGCAGGAGATCAAGGAGATCAAGATGCGTCCGAACATCGATGACCATGATTATATGGTGAAGATGAAGAAGGTAGCCGAATTCATCGACGAAGGCGACAAGGTCAAGATAACCCTGCGCTTCCGTGGCCGTGAGCTGGCGCACCAGCAATTGGGAATGCATCTGCTCCAGCGCGTTCAGGCGGACACGGCCGAAACCGCGAAGGTAGAGGCGCATCCACGTATGGAAG
>JBGSVG010000012.1:0-3411 GCA_041753095.1 Sphingorhabdus sp.
GTAAAGCTGGCGTCGGTAAGGTGGTTATCAACGCCCATTATCGTGCCGAGCAGGTTGAGCATCATATGCGCGAATATGCGACCGACTTCGACGTTCGTATATCGGACGAAAGAGAACTGCTTTTGGACACCGGCGGTGGCCTGGTCCGGGCGCTGCCGCTGATTGGCGCTGACCCGTTTCTGTGCGTGAATGCCGACAATTGGTGGACCGACGAAGGCGAAAACGCCTTCACGCGCATGATGGCGCATTGGGACAACGGCAAGATGGACGTTTTGATGTTGGTCGTTCCATTTGAAAATGCCAATAATACCCAAGGGCAGGGTGATTTTGATATTGATCAAGACGGTCGCCTTTCGCGCCGTAAGGCTGGAGAGCAAGGTGCATTCGTTTGGACAGGCATCCAGATGCTCTCGAAGCGTCTTATAGTGGACCCGCCATCGGAAGTATTTTCGACCAACATATTCTGGGATCGCGCGATTTTGGCAGGGCGTTGCTTTGGATTGGTCCACCAAGGGCTTTGGTTCGACGTGGGCTATCCCGAAGCTATTGCGGCCACGGAAAAGAAACTGTCGGAATATGCAGGGGGCTAACGCCCAACCCATTCGGGCGCATGTGTGCAATGTGCCATTTGGCAATGATCTGTGCGACGCGACCGCAAGCCTCATTTTGCAGGCGGGGACGGCCGACCCGCTTTCGATTAGCAGCAACATATTGCTATTGCCTAACAATCGTGCGGCAAAGGCGATGAGCGAGGCCTTCGTTCGGCAAGCCGCACCGGGCCTTTTGCTACCCCGAATGGTAGCGGTTGGCGATCTGGCTTTGGACGAAGCGCTGGGGCCTTTGCTCGACCCGGTAAGCACCGAAGATGTTGTCTGGCCGGTAATCGGCACAATCGACAGGATATTGTTATTGGCAAAGCTTGTCAGCAAGTACAGACCAGATGGCCAATCCATTTCGTCAGCTGAGGCATTGCGCCTGGCGCGAAAACTTGCTGACATGATCGACGAACTCGAAATTGAGCAAGTCGATTTCACGCGGTTTGCTGAAGTTGGTATCGAAACCGATCTGGCCGGCCATTGGCAACGCTCTTATGGGCAGTTGCTTGAAATACTTCCGGCATATCGCGCCGAGTTGTCCCGCCGCAATTTACTTGGACCGGCGGAGCGACGAAATCTGTTGCTTGGCAGGCTGGAGCAACGTCTAACCGAAGCACCGCCGTCAGTGCCGATTATCGCCGCCGGAATTACGACTTCGGCCAAAGCAATCGCTCGCTTGCTGCGCCGGGTTGCACGATTACCGCAGGGCATCGTGATCCTGCCGGGACTGGATATGGATATGGACGAGGGCCAATGGAGTGCACTGTCACATGCCACCGATGAAGAAGGCGCGCGCAAACCAAAGCGGAATATTGAAGTCCACCCGCAATTTCATCTGAAACACCTGCTCGACCAGATGGGTGTGGATCGGTCCGAGGTCGACATTATTGCAACAGCAACGGCACCGCGCGCAAATAACGCGATTACAGACATTTTCTGCCTTCCCGAGCAAAGTGCTGGATGGCGCGATTTGCCCGCCGCACGTAAAACAATGCCGCATGTCAAACTGGTCGAAGCGGTAGATAGCGCCGAAGAAGCCAAGGCAATCGCGGTTCACGTCCGCGGCGCTTTGGAACAAGCAGGGCAAAGAATTGCAGTAATTACGCCTGACCGCGAATTGGCTGTTCGCATCGCGGCGCAGCTTCGACGGTGGGGCATTGATGTCGACGACAGCGCTGGGACGCCGTTGTTGCAAACCCCGCATGGGACGCTCGTGCTGGCTTTGGTCGACGCCATCGCCAACCGCTTTTCGGCAACGAGCCTATTGGCAATTGCGAAACATCCGTTGGTCAGAGCAGGCGAACGTCGGCTGGCATGGCTTGAGTCTGCGAGAGCGCTTGATAACGAACTGCGTGGTCCGCCCGAAGGCATTGGACTTAAGGCAATAATGGCCCGTTTGCTGGCAAAGCGCAAAAAGAACGAAGCAACGATAGCTTGGTGGTCGGAGTTTTCCAGGACACTAGAGCCGCTCGACGCGGCATCGCACGGAGCTTTTTCGACGCTATTAGAAGCCATTCAAAACGTTGCTAGCGAATTGACCGATGGTGCAATCTGGCGCGGTGCTAACGGTCGTGAGCTAGGCCGGATTTGGGAAGAAATTGCTTCCTGTGATCTCGGCGCGATTGGCGCTGCCGATCCAGCGGCCATAAATGCGATATTCAACGAATTATTTTCCGGCGCGGTCGTTCGTCCGCCTTATGGTGGCCATCCCCGCGTTGCGATTTACGGCCTTTTGGAAGCGCGGTTGCAGCAGGCCGATATTGTTATCTGTGCCGGCCTCAATGAAACAACATGGCCACAAATCGCGTCGCCTGATCCCTGGCTTGCACCAGCCATCCGTCGACATCTCGGTTTGGCAACGCTTGATCGCAATATCGGACTGTCTGCACATGATCTTGCGACCGCGCTCGGTGCAAAACAGGTATTACTCACGCGTGCGAAAGGCGACCGCAGCGGGCCAACCGTTGCTTCGCGCTTTCTTCTCCGCATCAAAGCGCTATTAGCGGCGCAGTTGGCGACCGATGAGGAAATGCTGACGCTCGCGCAGCAATTGGACAGGCCTTTAGAGACTGTTCCCTTTGCAATGAGGCCCGAGCCAGTGCCAAATGCGGAGCAAAGGCGTGTGTCGTTATCGATTACCGATTTCGACCAGCTGAAATCCGATCCTTATTCGTTTTACGCCAAACGAATTCTCGGACTTCGTGTGCTGGAGCCGGTCGATGCGGACCCGACCTATGCGTGGCGCGGTACGCTTGTCCATGACATTCTGGAAAAATGGTTCAAGGATGATGGGTGTGCGGCGGACAAGCTGATCGAACGCGCCGATGCGCTTTTGAGGGGCAAATCGATCGACCCATTGCTTCGCGCGTTATGGCAGCCAAGGATTGCTGCGGGGCTGCGCTGGATCGCCGAGGAGACCCGCCGTTTGTTGCAAGAGGACGGCCGCACACTTGTCGTTGCGGAGGAATCGGGAACCGTCGAGTTGCTTGGCGTCCCTGTCAAAGGCCGTGCGGACCGCATCGATAGACTGGCCGACGGTAGCCTCGTTATCATCGACTATAAAACAGGCGTTCCGCCAAAGCCCAAACAGGTGAATGCTGGATTTGCGCTCCAGCTTGGACTTGTGGGTTACATGGCCGAGCGAGCTGTAATCAAAGGTGTGTCGGGTGAAGCGGGACGGTTCGAATATTGGAGCCTCGCCAAAAACAAGGATCGCGGGTTCGGCTATGTTGCCGTGCCGACCAGCGTCAAGCCATCCGACAACAAGCAGAATCCTGAAGATTTTGTGGGCTTTGCGATAGCGCAGGCGGAAGAA
>JBGSVG010000013.1:0-6576 GCA_041753095.1 Sphingorhabdus sp.
GGATTTGCAGCATCGTTTTGTCGAGCCGACCGATTTTCCACTGTTCGCCCAGATTGGCTTCGATGAGTTCGTCGATGTCGGCGCGGCGACCGTCGGTTCCGACGACGACGTCATCGAAAAAATCGACATCAGCGTCAATCAGCTGCGCATCTTCAATGTCTTTGCCCAACCGATGCTCGTGAAACTGCCCAAGCAACCGCGCCAGACCGATTTCTTCCATGTCCATCTGGTACAGTGCCTGCACTGCGGCCAGCCTTGCGGCGGAGCGTGCTTTGGAGGTGGAGGTCTTGCTCATAATCTTTTCCTTACGCTCAGCGCGTGCGCTGGCAATCCTTCGGCATCCGCAAGAGTGGCCGCCGCAGGCCCAATCGCCTCGACCGCCGCCTTGTCGAGCGAAATGAAGCTCGTGCGTTTCATAAAGTCGAGCACCGACAGCCCCGATGCAAACCGTGCGCGCCTGCCCGTTGGCAATACGTGGTTGGGGCCAGCAACATAATCGCCAATGGCTTCGGGGGTCATCCGCCCCAAAAATACCGAACCGGCGTGGCGGATCATGCTGAACAGAGCTTCGGCGCGGTCTTCATCTACCGCGAGTTCAACATGCTCACCTGCCAAACGGTTGACCAGCGGCATCGCGTCCTCAAGCGTTTTGACAACGACGATCGCGCCATTATCGGCCCAGCTCGTTCCCGCCACGACACCTGTCGCTAGCTGCCCGAGCTGCTTTTCGACTACTGCCGCCACCTTGTCCGCAAAGGCCACATTGTCGGTGAATAATATCGACTGGCTGGTGGGATCATGCTCGGCCTGGCTCAGCAAATCCGCCGCAATCCAATCAGGCTTGTTTTTGGCATCGGCGACCACGATAATCTCGGACGGCCCGGCGACCATATCAATGCCAACCACGCCGTAAAGCTGCCTTTTGGCCTCTGCGACCCAAGCATTGCCGGGACCGGTAATGACGTCGACCGGCGCAATCCGGTCGGTGCCATAAGCCAGAGCCGCAATCGCCTGCGCGCCGCCGACACGCCAGATTTCGTCGACGCCTGCGAGATGCGCGGCGGCCATCACGGTCTGGTTGACCTCGCCCTGCGGCGTTGGCGTTACCATTACGAGGCGCTTGACGCCTGCAACCTTGGCTGGAATCGCGTTCATCAATACCGAAGAAGGGTAAGCCGCCCTGCCCCCTGGCACGTAAATCCCGGCCGCATCGACCGCGCTCCACCGCGCGCCAAGACGCACGCCCTGCTTGTCGCGGTAATCGCGGTCTTTGGGCAGTTGCGCCTTGTGATAATCGCGAATGCGGGTGGCCGCGAGCCTCAGGGCATCGCGCAGTTCTGGCTCAAGGCCATCGAACGCCGCCTTGCACTGTACAGCGTCAATCTGCCAGCCATGCGTGTTGAGGTCAAAACCATCAAACCGCTCGGTCAGTTCAACCAACGTCACATCGCCGCGATCGCGCACCTGCTTGATGGTCTGCGCAACGACGCTCGACACATCGACGTCAGCCTCCCGCCGGTCATTGACCAGCGCATCGAACGCCGAAGCGAAATCAGGGTCGGAGGCGTTAAGCCGCTGCACGGGGCTGCGCCAATTCACGAAAACGCTCAACCAATGCCGGAATAGTTCCACTCATCATTTTATACGCCGCGCGGTTGACAATCAGGCGCGCCGATACTTGTGAAATGATGTCGGTTTCAACCAACCCGTTTTCCGCCAGCGTTTTGCCTGACGAAACCAGATCGACAATCCGCCCGGCTAGCCCGAGCGAGGGCGCCAGTTCCATCGCGCCGTTCAGCTTCACGCATTCCGCCTGAATACCCTTATTCTGGTAATAACGGCTCGTGGTCGCGGGATATTTCGTCGCCACGCGAATATGGCCGCCATTTGTCGGGTCTGCTACCCCTGCAGGCATCGCTACCGAAATGCGGCACTTGCCAATGCCCAGATCAACCGGTGCATAGAGTTCCGAATAATCGAACTCGTCGATAACATCGGAGCCGACAATCCCGATCTGCGCCGCACCGTGCGCAACGAACGTCGCCACATCGAAAGCGCGCACGCGGATGATGCTCATTTGCGGATCGTTGGTCGCGAACAGCAACGCCCTGTTGCTGTCGTCAAAAAACGCAGCTTCAGGTTCTATGCCTGCGCTCTGCATGAGCGGCAAGGCCTCGTCCAATATCCGTCCCTTGGGGATTGCAAAGATGATGCGTGTTGTCACAATGGCCGCGCTTTAGGGGTCAGCGGCAGAAAGGGCAATATGGCAGAAAGTTTAGGGTCCGACCAATTTGGCATTGGCGTGATGGACGATGGTCGCGTTGCAGAGGGCATTAAGGTGCAGGCCGAGCATTGCCGCCGCAACGGCGCGCCGGCGACAGCGCGTATCGTCGCAGCGCAGTTGGCATTGATGCAGGGCGACACGCTTTGCGGCCGCCGAATTGCCAACTGGCCGGGACTGCCGCTGGAGGACGCAATGCCCTTACGGCTGGCGGGAGGGTTTCATCACCTGCAGCTGACGGGCGCCGATGACCGGCTGGTTCCGGTCTATCGCGGCGAGATAACCGATCAAGCCACGGTCGATATCATCGTTGCCGAAGTTACTGCGGACCACGACGCGCGCTTGCTGCCCTGGCTCGATGGCCCGCCGCAAACGAATGAAGCGGGGCGGTCAGCCAGCTTCATGGCGGGCTTGCTGTGGCTTTCGGACAAGGGTGGTTCGCGTTTCGAGATGAACGAAGTGGGGGCAAGCGCGGGCATCAACACGATGATGGAGCGATATCGTTACGACGTTGGCGGAACAACCGTAGGCCCCGAAAATTCGCTGATGCAGATCAAGCCTGAATGGCGTGGGCAATCGCTGCCGAACAGGCCAGTGGAGATTGTCAGCATTCAAGGATGCGACCAGGCACCCGTTGACCTGTCCGACACAGAGGCCGCGCTTCGCGTGAAAAGCTATGTCTGGCCGGAAAATGCCGGTCGACTGGAGAGAATGGATGCCGCAATCGCGCTAGCGGCACAAAAACGCCCCGATGTCGTGCGGGCCGATGCGCTTGATTGGGTAACAGAAAGGCTGGCAGCGCAGCAGGATTCAGGCATTGTTCGCGTCATCAATCACTCAATTGTCTGGCAATATATTCCCGACGAGCGGCGTAAGCAAATAGCCGAAGCGATCGAAGCGAAGGGTCGCGAAGCCACCGCCGAACGTGCCCTCGTCTGGATGATGCTCGAAACCAACCGCGAAACGTTCAAACATGAGCTTTCCATCAAATATTGGCCGGGGCCGGACAAGTGGCACCTGCTTGCAGAGGCGCAGGCGCATGGTAGTTGGATCAACTGGCTTGGAGGTTAAATCAGGAACCGTTCCATGGCCGCATTCACCGCATCGGGCTGTTCCCAAATGACGAAATGGCCGCAGTCGTGCACAGGTTCTACGACAACATTGGGCACAAGCTTTTCGATACCGTCGATGTTACTGGCAGGCAGCGCGAGGTCATCCATCGCCCACACGACCAGCGTCGGAATGTTCAGCTTGGGAAAATCGCCACTGGCAAACGCAGGGATTTCGGCATCTTCGTCCATCGCGGGCACATAAAGCGCAGACGCGCGATACCAGTTCAGCATCCCGAAACAGGCGTCGCGGTCTTCCCAGTCGGCGAGCAATGCCGCACGTTCTTCAGGCTCCATCCCGCTCGGCTTATCCAATTTTATCGTTTCGAGCAGCAGCCCGGTCAGACCCTTGTCACGCACCAGCGCATCATTTGCGGGGTCGCGAAAGGCACGGAAATATTGGCTTGCGGCGCGCTGGTTCATGTCGGTAATCAGCAGGCGCTGAAACAGATAGGGATGCGGCGCATTGGCTATAATCGCGCGAGGCACGCGTCCGGCCCAATCAGGGTTGAAGCCGCCCGGCTGCCCGCTCAGCGCAACGGCCCAAGCAATCGCACCGCCCCAGTCGTGGCCAGCGATGGTGAATTCCTGAACGTCCAACGCATCGGCCAGCGCGAATATATCGGCGGTCAATTTATCGGCGGTATAGGCTTCCACCTCCTGCGGCTTCGATGTCCCACGATAGCCGCGCTGATCGGGTGCGATACAATAAAAGCTATCAGAAAAGTGCGCAATCTGGTGCCGCCATGTGCGGTGGGATTCCGGAAAACCGTGCAAGAATATAATAGCGGGATTATCCGGATTGCCCGCTATGTGCACATCCATTTCGATGTCCGTCGATAACGACAGCCGCTGATGGGAGAGTTCGGTCATCTGTTTTTGGCACCTTGGATAAGCGAGGATTGAATCTGGACCGCTAACCCATTTAAAACACAAAACAATCCATACTGATTGTAAAAAATAGGCAATTCAGGCGCTTTTCGTCAGCGGAATCTCAGGAATGGGGATGAATTCCTGGTCATCGCCCGGTACGTTCGCGAACACCCTTGCCTTCCAGTCCGCCTTGGCCTCGTTAATCCGCTCGCGTGAGGAAGACACGAAATTCCACCAGACATGGCGCGGTGTGGTGAAGGCCTCGCCGCCGAGCAACATGACACGGCAATCGCTTTCGGCCTTGAGCGTCATCGCCTGCCCAGGTTTCAGCACGTAAAGACTATGCGCTTCGAGCGGTTCTCCATCGAGGCTCGCCGAACCAAGCGCGACCAGTACCGCGCGTTCATCTGCATCGGCATCAATCGGAATGGTTGCACCAGCATTCATCAAAATGTCGGCATAAATTGTCGCGGAATGCTGCGTGGTTGGCGCCGTCACGCCCCACAGAGCGCCCATGATAACCCGCGCCGAGACATCACCTGATTCGACGAGCGGCAAGTCTTCTTTGGCCACATGCTCGAACGCCGGATCGATTTCCTCTTTGCCATCGGGCAACGCAAGCCAAGTCTGCATTCCCGAAATCGGTGATCCCGATGCGAGTTCAGGTTGCGGCGTGCGTTCGCTATGCACAATCCCCCTGCCCGCCGTCATCAGATTGAGCGCGCCGGGCCTGATCGTTGCATATGTGCCAAGGCTGTCGCGATGGTCGATTGCACCCTCGAACAGATATGTGACCGTGGCCAGATTGATGTGCGGATGCGGGCGGACATCCATTCCAGCGCCGATGTCGAAATGCGCTGGACCGAACTGATCGACGAAAATGAAAGGCCCGACCATCGTTCGCGCCTTTGAAGGTAAAGTGCGCCTGACCTTGAATGCACCAAGATCATGGGTGGACGGCATAATTTTTAGCATCGGAAAAACATCCTCTCCAACGCCCGGATTGTCAAGCCGGAGGCCGCTTCAATCCTCGAACCGGCTTTCTTCTCGCAGTTTGAGGCCTGCGGTCTGTAAGGGCGTTGTCGCATTGGCAAAAGTCCGGGGGGTCATGCCCGTATATTTTCGGAACTCACGCGTCATGTGTGATTGATCGAAATAGCGTAGCGCATCGAGTTCGCCTTCGCTCGGGCTGCTGAAACCGCGGAGCGCGGTGGCCGTGTCCAGAAACCGGCTTCGTCGCAAAATTGCTTTGGGCGTCAGGCCAAAGGTAGCAAGACACCGCCGCTCCAGCTGCCGGACTGACAGACCGACCAATGCCGCAGCATCCTCGATCCGCATGGTGCTATCGGTGCGCGCAATGATTTCAAACCGCGCCATTTGCAGGTCGGCGGCAGGCGCTTGCAACAAGGCAATACGTTCCCGCAATGCATTTTCCATAGCTGCCAATTGTCCATCATCATCGCTGGCCTCAGCAACCCCGGCGAACATCGTCTCGGCTAAAGCGCCCCACAAACTTTGCAACGGCATCATCTTGTCCGACAGCATGTGATGGGCTTCACCAAAAAGTGCATGCCACCCGCTTGGGCGAACCGCGAAACCGGTTACCGCAAAGCCACCCTTTACCCGAACCCGCAACGGTCGGCTATTGGCCCCGAAAAAAACGACATTGCCCGCCGTGTTCCATTCGCCGGGACTGGTTTCTGCGGCCCAGTCTCCGCGCAGCAGGCAACGGACAAAAGCGGTTTCGGAAAGCAGGAAATCTTCAATAACGGCGCCATCGGGCAACGGCGCTTCGAACACGTAGAAACGACGGATGTAGGGGGCAAGGTCGGCAGATGGCCGATATGTGCGCGACAGCATCACATGCCCCTTTTAATTGAATGCCGACCAGAACAGTTTCGAACTGCTCTTTCAATAATTTAAGTCTACATCTTAAAGCTTTGTCAGGCAAGGATATCCAGTCCGGCTACTCGCCTGGTGCGCGTGCCTTTATCGCCAGCGCATGCACGCGCCCGCCCGGGATATCACCAAGCGCTTTGTTCACCATGCGCTGCCGCATGACGCGGTTCGCGTCAACAAAAGCTGCACTCTCTATTTCAACCGTGAACTGCGATTCGCCGGAGCCATCATCGCCACTGTGGCCATGATGCTTTGCGCTGTCGTTAATGACGGCGAGGTGCGTTGGTGCAAAGGCTGCGGTGAGCAGCATTTCCATTTCAGTCTGTGCAGGGCCTTTTTCCATAAGCCCCGTATTCCCATATCAGCAGTTTTTCGCCAAGGGGAATTATGGATTCGAAGCGGCCCACTGACCGA
>JBGSVG010000014.1:0-5249 GCA_041753095.1 Sphingorhabdus sp.
CCTGCGCGAGTTTTTGGCGGGGCTGCAAATATCAGTGCCAGTGTCCAACCTAGCCAAGTGGAAAACAACCGCGCAATTGGTGGCGCTTGGGGGGATCATCCTCGCAGGTGCGCTACCCGAATGGCTTTTACTGAAGCAAGCCGCATTGGCATTATTATGGATTGCCGCTGTGCTGACGATGATAACCGGGTGGGACTATCTTCGCGTTGGCATCAAGCATATGGATTGAACCATTGCGGCTGGTTTACTTTGCACGCGTGCGGGAGGCGGTTGGTCTCGAATCCGAAGATCGCGAATTGCCTTCAGACGTACAGACAGTCGGTGATTGTGTTGCATGGCTGGCGGCGCAAGCCGATAATTACGCATCGGCTTTCGCCGATCCGTCGCGCCTGAGATATGCGCTCGACCAGCAGCTGGTCTGGGAAGAAACCCTGCTGGAGGGCGCTGGCGAACTGGCAATATTCCCTCCCGTGACCGGCGGATGAAGCTCGTCCGGATCAGCTGTGAGGCTATCGACGGTGCTGCGGAATTAGCCCCGTTGGCCGCTTTGGGTGGCGGCGCAGTGGCCAGTTTTACCGGGATTGCGCGCAACGATGACGACGTGGTTGCAATCGAACTCGAACATTATCCGGCAATGACCGAAGCCAGCCTGATCGCGCTTATGGATGAGGCATTCGCCCGCTGGTCTTTGCTAGGCGGCGTATTGATCCATCGTGTCGGATACATCGCCGTTAGCGAGCCAATTGTTCTGGTGGGAACCGCCGCCAGCCACCGCGCCGAAGCGCTTGAAGCCTGTGCGTTCCTGATCGACCGCCTCAAGACTGATGCGCCGTTCTGGAAAAAGGAGCACCGCGCTGACGGATCTGCGCAATGGGTCGATGCCAAGGCGAGCGACGGCGACCGCGCCAACAAGTGGAAGTAGCTTATGCCTATATTATATGACGCACCGAACCCTGCTCCCAACCCGCGGCGGGTTCGTATCTTTTTGGCCGAAAAGGACCTAACTGTCCCGACCAAGCAACTGTCGATCATCAAGGGCGAGCACAAGGCGCCGGAATTCACCGCCAAATATCCGCAAGGGCAGTTGCCGGTGCTTGAGCTCGATGACGGGCGTGTGATCGGCGAAAGCGTAGCGATCTGCCGTTATTTTGAAGCGTTGCATCCGAACATCCCGTTGTTCGGCACCGACGCGCTATCCATCGCAGAAATAGACATGTGGATTCGCCGTGTCGAGTTCACGCTGATGAACCCCATCGGTCAGATATGGATGCATACGCACCCGTTCACGGCGCGCGTCGTGGTGCCGCAATATACCGAATTTGGCGAGAGCAACCGGCCAAAAGCGTTGGCTGCGATGCGGCGGTTTGATGACGATCTTCAAGACCGGCCATATTTGGCGGGCAGCGATTATTCGATGGCCGATATTGCGTTACTCACGACTATCGATTTCTCGACATTCATCGGTATGCCGGTCTCAAAGGATTTATCCGCATTGTCCGACTGGCACGGCCGCGTGTCGGCGCGGCCAAGCGCCAGCGCTTGATGCAGCTGTAGTTCATCCCGGCAGCGCTAGAACGATGACATGAAAACATGGAAGTTATCGATAATATTGATCGCGGGATTGGTTTTGGGTGCATGCACTACATTGCAGTCGGGCCCGGTTGGCAACAGCGCTGTTCCGCAACCTGCAAAGGCAGTCGATCTCGACCGCTATCTGGGGCGCTGGTATGAATTGGGCCGGTACGAGGCAGGTTTCCAGAAGGATTGCGAAGCGGTCACCGCCGACTATAGCTTGACTGCTCCAGGCAAAATCCGCGTGGTTAACAGCTGCCGCCAAGGCAGCGTCGACGGCAAGCTGCGCAATGTCACCGGCAAGGCAAAGATTGTTCAAGGCAGCAATAATGCCAAGCTGCGCGTTTCATTTTTCGGGCCCTTTTATGGCGATTATTGGGTGCTTGACCATGCGGACGATTATAGCTGGTCGATTGTCGGCGAACCGAGCGGGCGTTATTTGTGGCTGCTAAGCCGCACCGCAACGCCCGATGAGGCGGCTAAGCGTGCGATATTGGAGCGTGCATCGCAAATGGGCTATGACATGAAGCTGCTTCGGTGGACCCGCCAACCAGCTGGCTAGAGCTAGCTATGGTGCAAATTTCTCAACGCTTCGGCCAGCATTTCAAATTCTTCCCGTCGAGGGCTGTTGGTCCGCCAGATCAATGCAATTTCGCGGCTAGCGTGGTCGGCGTTCAATGGGCGGGCCTGGACATCAGTGCCATTCAGCAAGCCAGCTTTGACGGCCATCTCGGGGATGAGCGTCAGTCCCAGACCGTTGTCGACCATCTGCACCAGCGTATGTAGCGACGTTCCCAGCATCGTCGCCGAAGCGCGCAATTCGGGGCGGTTACATGCTGCGAGCGCATGGTCCTTCAGGCAATGCCCATCGACTAGCAGCAAAAGTCTGCTCTCGTCGATGAGCTCAGGCCTGATACTTTCCGGCGGGTCGCGCGGGTCGTCTTTTGGAAAGGCAACGTAAAGCCCGTCATCGAACAATTTGGCCTTTTCGACATCGCCTGCGGCATAGGGGAGCGCCAGCAGGACGCAATCTACGACGCCATGGTGCAGCGCCTCAATTGCCGCAGCGCTCGCCTCTTCACGCAAGTACAGTTTCAGGTCGGGATATTGCTTGCGCAGTGCCGGAAGCAATTTTGGCAGCAGAAACGGTGCAATGGTCGGGATAACGCTCATCCGCAAATCGTCGGCGAGCGGCTTTCCCGCCGAGCGTGCCATTTCAGCCAACTCCTCGGCTTCGCGCAATATCCGGTGAGCCTTGGCGACCATCTTGCTGCCCAGCGGCGTGAACCGGACAACACGTCGGGTGCGCTCGACGAGCATCAGTCCGAGCAGTGATTCCAGTTCGCGGATGCCTGCGGATAGCGTTGACTGCGTGACGAAGCAGGAATCAGCTGCCTTGCCGAAATGGCCATGTTCCTCAAGCGCTACAAGATATTGCAACTGCTTCAGCGTCGGGAGGTAGGTGCTCATAAATCGAACCTTCAAATCTAAAGAGGATTAATAATCGCATTTGACGATTAAAACCAGCGAATTTGATATAAGTTTCATTCCGCCACTGGAAATGCTGTAACTTATCCCTTACTTTGCGTTAATAGGGATAAACTCCGGTATCGGAGGGCAGGGACGAACATGTTTATTTCAAACCTAATCGACTATCTGGACTCGATTAAAGACCGCGATCCTGCTCCGCGTTCGCGCTGGGAAGTGCTTTTATATCCAGGCGTTTGGGCGGTCGGCTATCATCGTGTCGCGCATTGGCTGTTCCTCGGCCACATGCACTTCCTTGCCCGGCTCGTGAACCATTTCGCACGCTTCATGACCGGCATCGACATTCACCCGGGTGCCAAAATCGGTAGCAACTTTTTCCTCGACCACGGCTTCAGCGTTATTGGCGAGACAGCCGAGATTGGCGATAACGTCACCATGTACCAGAATGTGACCTTGGGCGGCACCAACCCGACCAACGGCGTTGCGGGCAAACGGCATCCAACGATATTGGATAATGTCATCATCGGTTCGGGCGCGCAGATATTAGGTCCCATTACAGTCGGCGAGCGTGCGCGTATCGGTGCCGCAGCGGTGGTGACCGATGACGTGCCTGCAGGCGCAACGATGATCGGGCAGAAGGCGCGGTCGACACTGGTGAAGGCTGAAACCTATGCCAAGGATTTCATGCCTTATGGTACGCCGTGCCGGGAAATGTTCGATCCGGCGACGCAGAGCCTTGAAATCATGCAGTGCGAGATCGAAACGCTACGCAAGAAATTGTCCGAGCTGATGGCCGAACGCGATGCTAGCGCCACTGACACTCCCGCCAAGCGCCGCACGTCAAAAGGCAGCAAGATCGCTTGAGCGCAGTCATTACGCCCTTTCCGATTGCCAGCCGTTTAAATCAGGTTGGCTTTGACCGCATTGAACTTACCCAGATTTTGAACCTCTATGGGCGTATGGTCGCCTCAGGCAACTGGCGCGATTATGCCATCGACCTTGGTCGCGATGCTGCGGTGTTCAGCGCATTCAGACGCGCGGCGGAACGTCCAGAATATCGGATCGAGAAAAGACCCGACTTGCGCAACCGGCAAGGCATGTGGGCGCTCGTGGGCGAGGGTGGTGCAATATTGAAGCGCGGGCATGAACTGGGGCCGGTACTCGCGCCTGTCGAACGCAAGTTGATGAAACTGGTTCAGGCATAAAAAAGCCCGGCACAGCGACCGGGCTTTTTAAATTCGTCGTTGATCGGCTCAGCCGAGCGCCTGCAACGCTTTCATCACTGCAATCGACTGCTCGCCGCCCGACTGCGGGACGGTTTCGCCGGTGCGGTCAATTATCTTGTCCCAAGCTGCCGCAAAGCCTTCGACATTGCGGTCATCCTGACGCAGCGCGACGCCCGGAGTCATAGTGACATAGGCCGCATGATAACCGCCGCCGCCTGCACCGATAATCATGTTGGTCGGCGCATCTTCGCTGACCAGATAGAGTGCGGCTGGTACAACATTTTCAGGCGTGAACTGGTCAAACAAACCTTCGGGGAAAATATCTTCGGTCATCCGGGTGCCTGCAACCGGAGCAATCGAATTTACGCGGACATTATATTTGGCGCCTTCAAGATGAAGCGTCTTGGTGAAGCCAGCAAGCCCGAGTTTCGCGGCCCCATAATTGGCTTGCCCGAAATTGCCATAAAGGCCAGTCGATGACGTGGTCATCAGGATACGGCCATAAGCCTGCTCGCGCATTATGTCCCAAACCGCCTTGGTGCAGTTTGCGCTGCCCATGACATGGACCTGAAGCACCAGATTGAAATCGGGCATATCCATTTTGGCGAAGCTCTTGTCACGCAGGATGCCTGCGTTGTTGATGAGGATATGGACGCCGCCCCAGGCTTCCTTGGCCTTGGCGACCATCTCGACCATTTGCTCATATTCGGTGACGCTGCCGCCATTGGCCATCGCTTCGCCGCCAGCCGCTTTAATTTCTTCGACAACCTGAGCCGCCGCATCCGACGTGCCAGTCCCATCGCGTGCACCGCCGAGATCGTTAACGACTACCTTGGCACCGCGCTTTGCTAGCTCAAGTGCATAGGCGCGGCCCAGCCCGCCGCCCGCACCGGTCACAATAGCAACTTTGTCCTGAAAGCTGATGGTCATTCAAATTCTCCACAGATAGAATGCAGCGCGCGC
>JBGSVG010000015.1:0-6852 GCA_041753095.1 Sphingorhabdus sp.
CAACCAAGCCAGTGCGGTCCAGCTTGTCCGGCCAGGTGAGGGATATTCGTCCATGGCAGGCGCACAGGCGATGATTGACGAAATCAATCGCCTTGAAAACCGCCTTCTCAATGAGCGAAGCGCTGCACAAAGACTGGCGCGTCAGAAATCTGACATGCTGATAGCGGCGTTGCTGGTGTTGATGCTGGGTATGATTGTCTACGGCATACAAACACTGATCACGGCGACAAGGTCGCAGTTACGCAACGCCGCATTGGAGGCTGAAAGGGATCTGGCACAAAAGTTGCGCGAGGCTGATTTGGCTGCTTTCCGGGCGGCCGCCATTGTGACAGCGGTCGGTTCCGCCATCCCAGACCTCATCTACGCGAAAGACCGCGAAGGGCGCATCACCTATGCCAACCCCAGCACGCTCGAGACAATCGGCATGTCACTCGACCAACTGCTGGGAAAACTCACCGGTGAATATAACCCTGATCGCGCACAGGCCGAGCATATAGATGCCATCGATCGCCGTGTCATGGCGGGCGGCACCACAGAAATAACCGATGAACAATTTACGAGCCCGGATGGCCAGACGCGGCTGTTTCGCTCAACAAAAACGCCGCTGCGCGACGCCGAAGGTCAGACTATCGGACTGGCAGGCGTATCGATTGACGTCACCGCCGACCGGGTCGCATTGGCCGCGCTCAAGGCAAGTGAAGAGCGCTTCCGCACCCTGAGTGAAACCGCGCCAGCTTTCATTTTCATCACAGACAACGAAGGTCAAATTACCTACACCAACACGGCATTTCAGCAATATACCGGCAAGTCGAATGAGGAATTGTTGGGTATTGGCTGGGCCCGCACTGTGCACCGCGATGACCGGCAAATTCCAGAAAAAGCCTGGCAAACCGCGGTCGCAACTAACCAGCCTTACGCCGCCGAATATAGGTTTCGGGGGCAAGATGGTAATTTTCGGTGGTTCATGTGCCGGGCAACCCCCGTGCGCGACGCAGACGGCAAGATACAGCAATGGATCGGTACCTGCAGCGATGTCCAAGATGCCATTGATGCACGAGAGGCATTGAAGGCTGCGAACGAAGGACTTGAGGCGAAGGTTGCAGAACGCACATCAGAATTGCAGACTGCTATCGCAACGCTGCAGCAAGAGGTTGCTGAGCGGGAAAAGGCGGAGGCTCAAGTCCGCCAGATGCAGAAGATTGAATCCATAGGTCAGCTGACTGGCGGCATCGCGCATGATTTCAATAATATGCTGGCGGTCGTATTGGGGTCACTCGAAATTGTGAAACGACGGCTGAAGACCGACCCGGACAAGGCCTTGGCAAGCATCGGGCATGCCGAAGAGGGTGCCAACAGGGCCGCGCAACTGACTGCCCGATTGCTCGCTTTTTCGCGGCAACAGCCGCTTGCTCCGGAGCCGGTGAATGCCAACCGTCTGGTCAGCGGGATGTCGGAGCTGTTGCGGCAGACCATCGGCGAACAGATCGAGGTCGAAACGGTTTTGGCCGGTGGACTATGGCGGACGCATATCGATGCCCCCCAGCTTGAAAATGCCATCCTCAATCTATGCGTCAACGCGCGCGATGCGATGCAAGGCGATGAAATAGGTGGCGGCGGCAAGCTCACCATCGAAACGCATAACTGCCACTTGGACGAGAATTATGCAGATGCCAATTCCGAGGTAGCCGCCGGTCAATATGTTCTCGTGAGCGTAACTGACAGCGGTACTGGCATGACTCCCGAAGTAATCGAGCGCGCCTTTGACCCATTTTATACGACGAAAGAGGTCGGCAAAGGGACTGGCCTCGGACTTAGCCAAGTGTTCGGTTTCGTCAAACAATCGGGTGGACACATAAAAATCTATTCTGAAATGGGTGAAGGCACGACAGTCAAACTTTACCTGCCGCGCTATCTGGGCAAGGACGAGGTTGCGGATGTTTCAAAGGTAAATCCAAGCGAATGGCCAACCGCAAAATCGGGCGAAACCGTTCTCGTGGTAGAAGACGACACGCAGGTGCGCGAAGTGTCGGTGCAACTTATTCGCGATCTTGGTTATGAAGTTATCGAGGTATCAGGCGGCGCACAAGCGTTGACCGTGTTGGCCCGCGATAATCGCGTCGACCTCATCTTTACCGATATAGTGATGCCGGGCATGACGGGTCGGGTTATGGCAGATGAAGCATCGAAGCTGCGTCCAGGCATCAAAATACTCTATACAACCGGCTACACACGAAACGCGGTGGTCCATAATGGAGTACTGGATCAGGGCACCGAGTTTCTGGCTAAGCCTTACACTGCAGCGGCGCTGGCAGTAAAGCTGAGGACGGTCTTGGACAAAGCCTGAGACGCAGGCTCAAGTTTTAGCCGTGGTAATCTCCAGCCAATTATTCTGTCGATACCATTTCGTGATGACGTGCTTGACGCCTTTTAAAACAGGTGTTCCTGTGTGGAGTGTTTTGTAATTTAACGTGCCGTCAGGCTTCACATTGTTCCAAATTAGCATCATTCCGGCTTGCGGTCGTACGCCAAGGCCCAAATGCGGAAACTCTGTCGTTCCGCCCTCTTCCGGTTCATTGAGAAAAATCATCGCGGTCCAGCTACGCTGTCCGCCAGCAGGACCTTCCTGTTCCCAATAGCTTTGGCTGGGGTGAAAAAAATCGTGATGCGACTTGAATTCTTGGCCCACCTGGTAACGCTGCCCCTGCATTGTTTCGGCATAGTCGTTGTCGATACCCAGAACATCACTCATCCTAGCATCGACCTTTGCGACAAAGGCGTCCCATCGGTTGAGGTGGCAGCTATAGCTGGTGCGAAAGCCCGCCTGTTCAGTGCCTTTGTAAAGCGTTGACGGGACGGCGTCGGCGTCGATCTTGCCTATCAGCGTCTTGCAGTCGGCGGCACTCAGGAAACCCTGGTAGAGATAAATCTGCGCATCAGGGTGCTCAACTTGCTGAACCAGCGGATTGGCGTTGAGACGCTTTGTGACATGCGTTCCAATCCGCGCTAGCTTTGCCGGATCGTTATTGGGGTCGAATTTTGCGTCTGGTGCTTCTGCCAACATATCCAAAACCGAATCAGGGGACAATGCGCCCTCTTACCATGACCCATTCAGGTTTTTCGAGAGTGCGAATGTTGGTTAGCGGATTTTCGGCGACGGCAACCATGTCGGCCGAATAGCCCACGGCAATCCTGCCAATTTCATCGTCCATGCCGAGCGTTTTGGCGGCGATCGTTGTGGCACTGGCCAAGGCCTCGCTCGCGGTCATCCCAGCCTTGACCATCAACGCGAATTCGCCGCCATTGGCCCCATGTTCGAAAACACCGGCGTCGGTACCGAAGGCGATGGTTACGCCCATTGCCTTGGCGCGGGTAACCTGACGCCCTGCTACTTCCAGCGCTTGACGAGCCTTAACCTCGACCGTGGGCGTGTAGATGCCTTTGCCCAACCGGGCCCGTACGCCTTCCAATGCCATCAACGTTGGAACGAGCACGGTACCATTCGCCTTCATAACCTTGAGCGCCGCGTCATCAGCGAATGTGCCGTGGTCGATTGTGTCTATGCCCGCCGCTGAAGCCGCCTCGATCCCGCGCGCTCCATGGGCATGCGCCATAACCTTGAGGCCAAGCGAATGCGCCGTGTCAGCAATCGATCTCATTTCGGCGTCGGTAAAATGCGCCTCAAGCCCGCGACCTTGCTGCGACAATACGCCGCCGGTTGCGGTAATCTTTATGGTGTCGGCACCAAGTCTCGAAGCCTTGCGAACCTTCTCGGCACATTCAAGCGGACCTGTACACGTATAGCCAGTGTCGAGCGCGGCCAGAACATCTTTGCGGAAGCCGGTAACATCGCCATGGCCACCGACAATGGACAGCGCCGGTCCCGCCGCGATGATGCGCGGTCCGACGATTTTACCTTCAGCGGTACCTCGACGAAGTACAAACGCAGTATTTTGCGCAGAGCCTGCCTCACGCACCGTCGTGAACCCTGCCTTGACCGTCAGCGCGGCGTTCTTAACACCCATCACCACGCCCCATTCGTCGGGATCAACGGCTTCGTCCCGAAAATCACCGCCAGGATCGCCGGTGAGGTGAACATGCAAGTCGATAAGGCCCGGTACTACCGTTTTTGCAGACAGGTCGACAACGCTATCGGCCTGAAAGGGATTGTTGCTGCCCTTGGCGATTTCCTTGATACGTCCGTCTTCGACAAGGATAACAGCCGGGCCGGTTGGTCCGCTTGAAGCATCGGCGATGAGATTGCCGACGATCACCGCTTGTGTTGCGGCGCAAACCGGCGCGGCCATGGCAAGGCTGGCGGTGGTCAATAATATGCGGCGGATCATTATCTTTCTCCCTGACGCGACGGGTGGGAGATTGGTCAGCTTGGCGAGATGTTACAAGTTAAAAAAGAGCCGAGCCACTTTCGCGGCCCGGCTCGTTGCTGTTCTGGCGTTTTGCTTACCAGAAGAAATCGCGAATAACGTCTACCACTCGCCCATTGCGCAAATCGACGAGTAAGACATCGTCATAATAGCGCACCCAGCGATATGAACCATAAGCGGCTGGCAGGCGGTACTGCCACGGATCATTGATCCAATAGCGTGAACCATAATAGCCCGAGCCAAGCGAGAAGCCGATGCTTATCCGGCTGTAGCTATGGCCGCGATAGGGCGAATAATAGCGACCGGGACGATATTGATTGCGATATTGGTTGCGATGACCACGCCAGTCGTAGCGATTGTCGTTACGCCAGTTGTTGCTCCACCGGTCACCGCGGTTATTGTACGAACGGTCTACGCGATTGTCATTGTTCCGGTCATACCGACGGTCGATGTCGCCATTGCGGTTACGGTCATACCGACGGTCAATCCGCTCGTCGTCGTTGCGATCCAAACGGCGATCCAGTCGGCCGTCACGGTTGCGATCAAAATTGCGGTCGAGATTGCCGTCACGGTTCTGATCCCAACGACGGTCCAGATTGCCATCGCGATTGCGGTCGTAATAGCGGCCTTGTTGACTTGCATCGCGGCGCTCGCCCCGGGAAACATCGCGCTGTTGTTCAGCACGGTTGGTCTGGACGGGTACAGCTTGCGCAGGCTCGGCTTGGCGTCGTTCTGTACGATTTTGCTGACGTTCGGCGCGCGCCTCACCGCCACGACGTTCGCCACGTGCCGCCCGGCGCTCTTCGCGGCGCTCATCACGCTGGAAATCGGAAGCTGCATCAATATCAGCTGAGGCGCGAACCGATGTCGGCACGACCTCTGCTGCATAAACCGCAATTGGCGAAAGCGCCGTCGCGGTGACCAATGTCATCAGGATAAATTTCTTCATGGGTGTTTCCAAATGGCAGACGCACCATGCTTCTGCGTTGACGTCAGTTTTGCCGGAGTCGTTCTGAAGCGTAGCTGAACTTGTCATACATGTTCATGAAAGAAAGCATTTTGATGAACAGCGGAAATCAGGCAATCTGGTTAAATGGCACATCCATTACTGGATAATTTTCCCAGCCGGTGAAATCGAAATGCCACCATTCGTTCGACAGGCCGATGAATCCCTGCGACTCGAGATAGGCTTGAAGTCGGGCGCGGTTTGTTGTCGCTGTGGGGCTGGCACCGGCATAATCGCGATGTGCTTTTTCCGAAAAATCGTCAAACTCGGTTGGCATTTCAACCAGCATGCCGGTCTTCAGGTCGTATAATGTTAGATCGACCGCACAGCCGCGATTATGCTTTGACCCACGCTTTGGGTTGGCGACGTAGTTTTTTTTCGGCCCCGCCGGGGTTGCATCCCACAATTGTTTGGTCACCCGCCACGGGCGATAGGCATCGTAAATGTTGAGGCCAAAGCCGTCTGCCCTAGCTGCCGCGCTGGCACGAACGAAAGCTTGCGCCGCAGCAGCTGTCAAAAATGCCCGCGCCTCGGAATAGAGAATTCTGCCGGTAAAATTATTGGTCGTGGCATAGCGCATGTCGAGCTTGATCGACGGATCGAGCTTTACCAATTCCAGCAAACGCTTCGGATCGCTCGGCGCTAACGCTGCCGCCTTCTTGGCAGGGATGAACGGCACATCCTTGTCAGGCCGCATCGGCACGCAGGTTGCGAGCGGGACTGCGGCGAGCCCCAAAACCACCTCACGGCGGCCAAGCCTCATGGATTCTCGCGCGCCAGCCATTCTTCGAGCCATTTGATCGTATAATCGCCATTTTGGAAATCGGGATCTTCGAGCAGTTTCTGGTGAAGCGGAATCGTGGTCTTCATTCCCTCGATCACAAACTCGCCCAAAGCACGCCGCAATCGCATCAGGCAGCCCTCGCGCGTCGCACCGTAAACAATCAGCTTGGCGATCATGCTGTCGTAATAAGGGGGCACCTTATAGCCGTGATAGAGGCCACTATCGACGCGGACATAAAGTCCGCCCGGCGGGTGATACCAGCTAACAGTGCCCGGCGACGGCATGAACGTAACGGGGTCTTCGGCGTTGATCCGGCATTCGACCGCATGGCCCGTAAATGTGACCTGATCCTGTGTGTAGGAAAGCGGCTTACCCTCGGCCACGCGAATTTGTTCGCGCACCAGATCGATGCCGGTGATCATCTCGGTGACCGGATGCTCGACCTGCAACCGCGTGTTCATTTCGATGAAATAGAACTCGCCATTTTCCCACAGGAATTCGATCGTGCCAGCGCCGCGATAGCCCATATCGGCCATGGCATCGGCACAAATCATCCCCATCCGGTCGCGTTCGGCGGCGGAAAGAACTGGCGACGGCGCTTCTTCAAGCACCTTTTGATGGCGGCGCTGCAGCGAGCAATCACGTTCGCCCAGATGGATGGCTTTGCCATTTCCGTCGCC
>JBGSVG010000016.1:0-3843 GCA_041753095.1 Sphingorhabdus sp.
GTAGCACCACATATCGATCACGATGTCGCGGTGGAATGTCTGGCGGAATTCGATCGCGATCTTGCAGGCGAAGGTCACCGCTTCGGGGTCGTCGCCGTTGACGTGGAAGATCGGTGCCTGAACGCCCTTGGCGACGTCCGACGGATAAGGCGACGAACGCGCGAATTGGGGCGAGGTGGTGAAGCCGACCTGGTTGTTGACGATGAAGTGCAAGCAGCCGCCGGTGTTGTAGCCGCGAATGCCCGAGAAGCCCAAGCACTCCCATACGATACCCTGTCCGGCAAAGGCCGCGTCGCCGTGGAGCAACACGGGGAGAACTTGCTCGTGCTTGCCCAGATCGTCACGCGCGGTCTGGTTGGCGCGGACTTTGCCTAAGACAACGGGGTTCACGGCTTCGAGATGCGAAGGGTTGGGGACAAGGCTCATATGTACCTTGATGCCGTCGAATTCGCGGTCGGTGCTGGTGCCGAGATGGTATTTGACGTCGCCCGAGCCACCGACATCTTCGGGGCTGGACGAACCGCCTGAAAATTCGTGAAAGATGACTCGGTACGGCTTGGCCATTACATTGGCGAGGACGTTAAGGCGCCCTCGATGCGGCATTCCGTAAACGATTTCGCGCACGCCAAGACTGCCGCCATATTTGATGACTGCCTCAAGCGCCGGGATCATTGCCTCGCCGCCGTCGAGGCCGAAGCGTTTGGTGCCGACATATTTGCGGCCCAAGAATTTCTCGTACTGCTCGGCCTCTATGACCTTCGCGAGAATCGCCTTCTTGCCTTCGGGCGTGAATTGGATGGCGGCGTCCTTGCCTTCCATCCGCTCTTGCAAAAACCGGCGTTCTTCGACGTCGGCAATGTGCATATATTCAAGTCCGACCGGGCCGCAGTAATTGGCGCGAAGGATATCGACCAGCTCGCGCACCGTGGTCCATTCGAGACCGAGCGTGCCGCCAACATAGACTCGCTTTTCAAGGTCTGCGCCGGCAAAGCCATGATATTCGGGTGTAAGGTCAGCGGGAATTTCCTGCTTCGACAGCCCGAGTGGATCCAGATTGGCCGCCAGATGACCGCGCACACGGTAAGTGCGCACCAGCATCATGGCGCGGATCGAATCGCTCGCCGCCGACACCGCGTCCGCTTCTGCCATCGGTTTGCCAGCGGCTTTTGCCGCCGCCTTGATCTCGACCGCCATCTGAGTCGGATCAAGTGCACCGGTCAGTTCGTCGGTGACGCCGAGCGGCCAGTTCGCACGTTCCCAGCTGGGGCCGCGTTCAATTTCGAAATCCTGGTTTTCTAAGCCCATTTAACTTCTCCGTATCCTCCCCGGAACGGGGAGGGGGACCATCCGAAGGATGGTGGAGGGGCTCGCCACTCAACGCAGCGCCCCCTCCGTCATCCGGTGCTTACGCACCGACTGCCTCCTCCCCGCAAGCGGGGAGGATTATTTCCCTACCCCTTCAAAACCTCAACCAATGTCTTGCCAAGCAACGATGGAGACGCCGACATCCTTATGCCTGCTGCTTCCATCGCCGCGATCTTGCTTTCTGCGTCGCCTTTGCCGCCCGAGACAATCGCACCGGCATGACCCATGCGCCGCCCGGGAGGTGCCGAGCGTCCGGCGATGAAACCGGCCATCGGCTTTTTGCGGCCCTTCTTGGCTTCGTCGATCAGAAATTGCGCAGCTTCCTCTTCCGCGCTGCCGCCGATTTCGCCGATCATGATGATCGATTGCGTGGCATCGTCGGCCAAGAACAATTCCAGGCAGTCGATGAAGTTGGTGCCGTTGACGGGGTCGCCGCCAATGCCGACCGCGGTGGTCTGGCCAAGGCCTTCGGCGGTGGTCTGGAACACGGCTTCATAGGTAAGCGTGCCCGAACGCGAAACGACGCCGACCGAGCCAGCGGAAAAAATGCTGCCGGGCATGATGCCGATCTTGCATTCATTGGGCGTCAGCACGCCGGGGCAGTTCGGCCCGATCAGCCGCGATTTCGAACCCGACAGAGCGCGCTTGACCTTGACCATATCGAGCACCGGAATACCCTCGGTGATGCAGACGATCAGCGGAATTTCGGCGTCGATGGCCTCAAGGATCGAATCGGCAGCAAAGGGTGGCGGCACATAGACGACGCTTGCATCCGCGCCGGTCGCCTGCTTGGCTTCAAGCACGGTGTCGAACATCGGTAGGCCGATATGCGTGGTTCCGCCCTTGCCCGGTGTAACCCCGCCAACCATTTGCGTGCCATAAGCCAGCGCTTGTTCGGTATGGAAAGTGCCGGTGGCGCCGGTCATGCCTTGCGTGATGACCTTGGTGTGTTTGTTGACTAGGATGGACATTAATTTGCTGCCTTTTCAGGTTCAGGTGATTTTGTAGACCGGGCCATCAGCGCTACTATTCCGCCGATAACCAAACCCAAGAAAAATATTACGTACCAGAATGCTAAAAGGATTCCGGCTCCAACCATTCCGGGCCCAGATGTGTCAGCGCCCGTCAAAACAACCAACGCAACTAATGGGCCTACTGCACTCAAAACTATCAGCGCCCACCATGTTTTCCAAAGTTCGAACAAGGCAATCGAGGCCGATGCCGCCAGCCAAATCAAAGCGAAAATAATGATGCCGCCCCACGTCAATTCAAGCTCGGATCAATCGCCTTACACGCCACCAGCAGTTCCTTCACCGCATCGACGCTGACGGCTAGGTTGCCCTTGGCCTCGTCATCGAGCGCGATTTCGACAACTTTCTCCACGCCGCCAGCGCCGATTACCACCGGCACGCCGACATAGAGATTGTCGACACCATATTGGCCGGTCAGGTGGACTGCGGCGGGGAGGACTCGTTTTTGGTCGTACAAATAGGCTTCGGCCATCGCGATGCCGCTGGTCGCTGGCGCGTAATAGGCCGAGCCGGTTTTCAACAAAGCAACAATTTCGCCGCCGCCGCTGCGGGTGCGCGCGACGATGGCATCAATGCGTTCTTGAGTCGACATGCCCATCGCGATCAGGTCGGGGACTGGAATGCCAGAGACCGTCGAGTACTGGATCACCGGCACCATCGTGTCACCGTGGCCGCCCAAGACGAAGCTTGTGACATCCTTGACCGAAACATTGAACTCGTCGGCGAGGAAGTGGCTGAAGCGGCTCGAATCGAGCACGCCCGCCATGCCGACCACCATATGATGTGGCAGGCCGGAAAATTCGCGCAATGCCCATACCATCGCGTCCAATGGGTTGGTGATACAGATGACAAACGCGTTCGGTGCATTGGCCGCGATGCCTTCGCCGACGGCCTTCATCACCTTCAGATTAATGCCAAGCAGATCGTCTCGGCTCATGCCGGGCTTGCGCGCTACGCCAGCGGTGACGATGATGACGTCGGCGCCCGCGATATCGGCATAATCATTGGTGCCGGTAATCTTGGCATCGAAGCCTTCGACCGGACCGCATTGCGACAAATCAAGCGCCTTGCCTTGGGGCACGCCTTCGACGACGTCGAACAATACGATGTCGCCAAGGCCTTTCAATGCTGCGAGGTGGGCGAGTGTGCCGCCGATATTACCGGCGCCGATAAGCGCAATCTTTTTGCGAGCCATGAAAACGATGTCCTTCCCTTAGGGCCTTTAGCGGAATTGCGGCGTCGATACGCCGAATCACGCCTGAGAACAACCCACTAAAGGTCTAAAGTTAAGGCTTTTTATGATAATAGTTCGCAATAGCGATAGTGACTGATTTTAACCAGCGACGCGGCGCAGCATTTCCATCCAGATCGGGATTTGACCGTGAAAACCATCGGCCAGCACGCGTTCGTCGAGACCGTGAACACCTTCTTTCTCGCCGACAATCCC
>JBGSVG010000017.1:0-2504 GCA_041753095.1 Sphingorhabdus sp.
ATGAAGCCTGGTCTTTGGGAAGTGAAGATCGGCTTTGACAAGATCGATGCACCCGGCGTCCCGGCCAATGTCCAGGGCAAGATGAAAGAACAGATGGGCAAGGGCATGACCGAGAAAAGCTGCCTGACACAGGCGCAGGTCGACAAGCCCGGTGGCGATTTCTTTGGTGCGCCGCCTGAGGCCAATTGCACCTTTGAAGAACTCAGCCGGTCGGGGGACACAATGAAAGTCGCAATGACCTGTAAGCCCGGTGGCAATATGACGATCAAGAGCAAAATGGACGGCAAGTTCGCCGCCGAAACCTACACGATGAATATCGAGCAAAGCACCGAAGGCACACCGATGGGCGCGGTCAAGATGACCGGCAAGATCGAAGGCAAGCGTGTTGGGGATTGCCCGGCATGATGAAGCTCAGGGTCGCAGCTGGAGCTTTTATGGCGTGTATCATGCTCGCATCTTGTTCGGACAATAGTTCCGACAAGGACGGCAATGGTGTGGTCGATAGCGAGGAGCGCGCCGCCGAAATGGACTATGATGCCTTCATTCCGATGAAATCGGGGCTTTGGGAGACCAAGTTCGTTTTCACAGACATCAACGTACCGACGCTGGGCAAGGCGCAAAAGCAGCAGATCATGGACGAGATCGCAGCGGGGGCTTCTAACCGGAGCTGCCTGTCCGAAGCCGATGCCAAGAAGCCCGGTGCCGATTTCTTCGGCGGCGATGGCGCGGAGAAATGCGTCTACAAGGCTTTCGATGTGTCGGGCCAGAATGTCCGCATGAAGCTTTCGTGCGGCATGGATGGAATGGGGAGCGTCGATATGGAGCTGGCAGGGGTCATGGGCGAGACCGAGTTCAACTATGAAAGCGAAGTCGCCGTCCGGTTGCCAATGATCGGCAAGGTCAATATGACCGGCAATGCCATTGGCAAGCATGTCGGGGCATGTCCGGCGACATGAAGTGGGGCGGCGCATTGCTCGCAAGCATCTGGCTAGCGGGATGCGCTGTACCATCACCGGTCAGCTCTTCGGGGACCGCGACTATCCAGTCGGCACGGGTCAAATTAGACTTTACTGCGAACCATATCACAACCGACTTCGCCGAGGGTGATGTCGGTGTGGCGGGGCGGCTTGTAACCATCGACGATCCGGCGCGCGTTGCCTCGATCTCCAAGCTGGTGGTCGCCTTGGGCGTAATGCGGCTTGTGGAGCAGGGCAAAATCGACCTCGACCGCGATGTCGGCGCCTATCTCGGCTGGCAGGTGCGCAACCCGGCCTTCCCCGATGCGCCAATCACGATGCGGCACCTACTATCGCACCGCAGCGGCCTTCGTGACACAGTCGACTATATCGTGCCATTGGATGGCGATCTGTCACAGGTGCTGGTGCAGAATAAGGCGTGGGAGCTGCGCTATCCGCCCGGCGACTATTTCAGCTATGCGAATATAAACTCACCGCTGATCGCCGCTGTCATGGAGTCTGCTACCGGAGAACGCTTTGACCGGCTGATGGCGCAATTGGTGCTTCGGCCATTAGAGCTCGATGCCTGCTATAATTGGGGCGATGGATGCAGCGACAGGCGGCGTGCGCAGGCGGTGACGCTGCTGCGTCCCAATGGCGATTTGGCCAGAGACGCGGCGATTACCGGCAAGGACCCATGCCCCGTCTACCCCGCCACCGACGGCAGCTGCGATGTTGAGAAGCTGTACAGGCTTGGCCGCAACGGTTCCGCCTTCAGTCCTCAAGGCGGACTGCGCATTTCGGCGCGCGATTTGGCGAAGGTCGGGCAGGTGCTGCTTAAAGATGGCAAGCCTTTACTGTCGCAAAAAAACTTTGCCGAAATGATCGGCCCGGTGTGGATATTCGACGGCAGCAATGGCGATGACAATAAGGGATATTTCACGGCATATGGCCTTGGCGTCCACTGGCTCGACGCTGGAAAAGGTGAGCAATGGATTGGCCATGTCGGCGAAGCCTATAGCTTGCGCGCGGGCTTTTGGGTGAACACCAAACAGCGCCGGGGTTTTGTCCGCTATGTGACGATGGTGGATGAATTTGCACCCGTTGGACATTGCTTCGAGGCTTGCCCGTAATGGCCCGCAAGAAGCGCGATTGGGAAGAAGAAGCAGAGGCGGTTGCTGCGCCGACCGTGCATTGCTGGCTGTGCGGCAGAGAGATGGGCGAGGTGACCGTGTGGCACCATCCCGTCCCCAAGTCCCGCGGCGGGCGTGAGCAACAGCCGGTGCATCCAATATGCAATAAGACTATCCACGCCAATTTCACCAACAGCGATCTTGAAAAGCGCTATTCGACGGCTGAGGCGCTACTTGCACATGAGGAAATCGCGCGGTTTGTGGCGTGGATTGCAAACAAACCGCCCGACTTTAACGCCCCGACCAAGGGCCGACGCTAGGCTAGCTTGGGGTCATTCCGCGTTTTCCAAAGCGAGAACAGAATCCCGCCAAGGATCAGCGCGAAGGTGACGCCAAGGCTCAGCACCGGCGGGAA
>JBGSVG010000018.1:0-5782 GCA_041753095.1 Sphingorhabdus sp.
TTCTGTCACTTTTCATGTCGAACCCGAACCGGAGCCGCTTGGTCGCATGGCATCCAAACAAGGTCGGGCCCTGGCCACAAAAATATGAAGGGCTTTGCACATGATCCGGTCTGAATTGATCAAGAAGCTGGAAGACGAGAATCCAGAGTTGAAAACCGAAGAGATCGAGAAAATTGTCGATCTGTTTTTCAACCAGATTATCCAGCGCCTGTCTGACGGGGGCCGGGTTGAACTGCGCGGTTTCGGTGCGTTCTCAACACGCGACCGATCGCCGCGCAAGGGACGCAATCCTCGTACTGGGGATTCAGTCGACGTGCCTTCCAAACGGGTGCCCTATTTTAAGCCGGGCAAGGAAGTCCGCGAGCAATTGAACAAGTAACATCGTCGAGACCAAAGGCTCTTGACCAGACAGGCGTAATGCTGTCTGCGAGAGCGCGCGCGGATGTGGCGGAATGGTAGACGCTGCAGACTTAAAATCTGTTGTCCTATGGGCGTGCGGGTTCGAGTCCCGCCATCCGCACCAGTTTTTGTAGGCCCTCAAACGCCGGGCGATCGCATCCGCGATCTTGGCTTCCTCGCATAAGCTCGGGCGGCCGGTCGGCCTTGCGAACCCTTCGGGTTCGATGCTGCCCAACAAGGGCTCTCTAATTCCTCGGTGCCTGCCTGCGATAGCTCAATGCCTCGGAAATATGTATCCGCCCCACCGTTTCACTTCCCGCCAGATCAGCAATGGTGCGTGCCACCCGTAATATCCTCGTATAGCCTCGCGCAGATAACCGCATGGCTTCGGCGGCTTGCGCCAATAATTTCCGGCCCGGCTCATCGGGCGTGGCATGTTCAGATAGCGCGTCGCCGTCCAACTCAGCATTGGTCCGAAGGCCTGTGCCTGCCAATCGACTATTCTGGATATCCCGTGCTGCATGGACGCGCGCCGCCACGTCCGCAGACCCCTCGGCAGGCGGGGGCAAAACCAGGTCGGCAGCGCTGACTGCTTGCACCTCGACATGCAGGTCGATGCGATCCAGAAGCGGCCCCGATATCTTTGCCTGATAATCTGCTGCGCACCGCGGCGCACGAGAGCAAGCCAAAGCTGCATCCCCCAGATGCCCACAGCGACACGGGTTCATTGCGGCAACCAGCTGGACATTAGCGGGGAAGGTCACATGGCTATTGGCACGCGCGACGCTGACCTCGCCGGTTTCGAGCGGCTGACGCAGACTGTCGAGCACCCCGCGCTGGAATTCGGGCAGCTCGTCGAGGAACAACACACCCAGGTGCGCGAGGCTCACCTCGCCTGGACGCACACGTAATCCGCCGCCAACTAAAGCGGGCATTGACGCGCTGTGGTGCGGCGAACGAAATGGTCGTGAGCGAACGAGCTTGCCGCCCTCAAGCGTTCCTGCGACCGACGCGATCATCGATACTTCCAAGGCCTCGGCAGGCGTCAGTTCGGGCAAAATCCCCGGCATACAAGACGCCAGCAGCGATTTGCCAGCACCGGGCGGGCCGACCATACACAGATTGTGCCCGCCCGCTGCGGCAATCTCCAGCGCCCGCTTTGCCGTTTCTTGGCCCTTCACCATCTTCAGATCGGGTCCATCTTTTCGCGGCTCCGCAATGCCAGGCTCGGGCGTGCGCAATAATGCCTGCCCCTTCAGATGGTTGAGAAGAGCCAGCAAGTCGGGCGCCGCAACCACCTCGATCTGCCCTGCCCACGCCGCCTCCGACCCCTGCGCTGCCGGACAGATCAGGCCCATCTGGCGCGATGATGCATGGAGCGCTGCCAATAGCACGCCGGGGGAAGCCGCGACCCGGCCGTCCAATCCAAGTTCGCCCACGACGACATATTGCGCCAGCGCCTCGGCATCGGCCAGCCCCATCGCGCCCAATAATGCCAGCGCAATCGGCAGGTCATAATGTGACCCCTCCTTGGGCAGATCAGCAGGGGACAGATTGATCGTTATCCGCTTGGGCGGCAATGCCAGCCCCAGAGCAGATATCGCGGCACGCACCCGCTCGCGGCTTTCGGCGACTGCCTTGTCAGGAAGGCCGACCACTGCAAATCCGACCATGCCCGGCGCAATCTGGCACTGCACTTCGACGCTGCGCGCTTCCAGCCCGAGATAGGCCACGGTCGATACAATCGACACCATGTTTGTGTTCCCCTACCCCCTTTTACCGCGTCCGGCATAAAAGGACCCCCGCCGCACCAGGGTGTTTGAAGATCCGGCGGAGGCCCTGCCAACCGGTCCAGTGGTCGACAGGGATTTACTGACAGAAATGGACGCTGCGCCGCAATTGCCACCGGTTCGTATACCAACCGCTCGCACATATTCTTGCTTCAGAAAACATCGCTAAAATCGGTTTAACCCTTTGCGAACACCACTTCGCAAGTCGGCGTAGCCCAACAGGTTTGGATGACACTGTCTGTCGTACTACGTATGCTCGCCCTTGGTGCATTCACCCTTGCGCCGTCGGGCGGGCATGCCTTGAATAGTGTCAGCGTCGAACCCGAGGTTTATGAGTGGGCCGAAGACGCAGCACCGCAACCGGTTGCGCAGCATTCCGTCATCGCAAGCTTCGGCCCCTTCACTGTGGTTGATGCCAACCGCGCCGAATTGAACGGCAGCATCGAAAGCGAGACCCCTGCGCAATTCCGAGCGATGCTCAGCGCTTTTCCCGGCATCCGGCAGATCGACATGGTCGATTGTCCAGGCACTGGTGACGATGAGGCCAATCTGTCGTTGGCCCGAATGGTTCGTAAGGCAGGCATTGCGACTTATGTGCCAAGCGGCGGGTCGGTCCGCTCGGGCGGTGTCGAATTGTTCCTCGCTGGCGTAAAACGCAGCGCCGCGCCCGAAGCGGAATTCGCGGTGCATAGCTGGCTTGATGAAGACGGCATGGAGCCCGACGACTTTGCGGAGAACGATCCGGTCAACCGCGAATATGTCGATTATTACCACGAGATGGGCATGGCGCCCGACAAGGCCAAAGCCTTTTACGCGCTAACCAACAGCGTGCCGCACGACGATGCGCTATATCTGAAACCACGCGACATCGCAGCCTATATCCCGCTCGACTGAGCGCCAATTCCAACGAAAATTGCGACCGGAAGCTTGAGGTTTAACCGCCTCTAGCATTGGCTGCCTTAGGCTCACATTGACTCCAACCGACCAGTTGGTATGTTTACCTCATGACCCCGATTCGTCCTTTGTCAGCACCGCCCATCAGCGCGCGCATCAAGCTGCTTGATGCCGCGCATCAGGTTGTCCGTCGCAAGGGCTATGCGGCAACCTCAGTTGACGAGATTTGCGCGGCAGCAGGTGTCTCGAAAGGCGCATTTTTCCATCATTTCGCATCCAAAGAGGCGCTTGGCGTAGCCGCAGCCGAACAATGGACCAACCGCGCTGCGCCGATGTTTGAATTTCCCCCACACACCAAGCTTGCTGATCCACTTGACCGCTTTTTGGGTCATATCGACTTTCGCTTTGCGATGCTTGAAGGGCCTGTCGCCGACTTCACCTGCTTTGTCGGCACGATGTTGCAGGAATCGTTCGCAACCAGCGACCCGATCCGTGTGGCCTGCGACGCCAGCATTTCAGCTTATTGTGAGCGGCTTGCGGTCGACATTCAGCAGGCTCTCGACTTGTACGACACCACCCACGCCGTGACCGCTCTCGGACTTGCGCGGCACACTCAGGCGGTACTGCAAGGCGCATTCATCATGGCAAAGGCCAAGAATGATCCTGAGATCGCGCGGGACAGTGTCGCGCATCTGAAGCAATATATTGAGATGTTGTTCAAGCGAGGAGAGACCAAATGACCAGGATGATTTTCGTCAACTTACCCGTAGCTGACCTAGACAAATCGGTACGCTTTTACGAAGCACTCGGTTTCACCAAGAACCCCGCGTTCTCCGACGAAACCGCTGCCGCTATGGTGTGGAGCGAGACGATCAACGTGATGCTGTTGACGCATGACAAGTGGAACAGCTTTACCACCCGCCCCATCCCGCCCGCAGGCAGCAGCCAGGTGATGCTCGCGTTGTCGCTCAATACCAAAGAAGAAGTCGACGCCATGAACGAAGCCGCAGCGGCATATGGCGGCACTGCTGACATCAACCCAGTACAAGACCACGGCTTCATGTACGGCCGCGATTTCATCGATCCCGACGGCCATATCTGGGGGCCGTTCTGGATGGATATGGCGGCGATGCCTCCAAGCTAATAGACCGGAATAACGGGGGCAAACGTTAAGGAGAGAGAAGATGAGCTACGTTGACGGTTTCGTGATTGCCTGCCCCAAGGCGAACAAGGAGAAATTCATCGCACACGCAAAGCTTGGCGACAGCGTGTTCATGGACCTCGGCGCGCTTCGCATCGTCGAATGCTGGGGCGATGATGTGCCCGAGGGCAAGACAACCGACTTCCGTATGGCCGTGAAGGCCGAGGAAGACGAGGCAGTATTATTTAGCTGGATCGAATGGCCCGACAAGTCAACGCGTGACGCGGCAATGGCGACAATGACCGAATGGATGAACGATCCGTCAAAGGCCGATCCGCGCATGGACCCCGAGAAGAACCCGATGCCGTTCGACGGCAAAAGGATGATTTTTGGTGGATTTATGCCCGTGGTCGAACTGTCGAAATAGGAGAGGGAAAATGGCAAACAAACATGGCGACTTCATCTGGTATGAATTGATGACGAGCGATGCCGACGGCGCGCGGGAATTTTATTCCGCCGTCGTCGGCTGGGATATTGAGGCCAAAAGCGACGCGCCGATGGATTACCGGATGATTTCGGCCGCCGGCGGTCCGGTCGCAGGACTGATGCCGCTAACAGCGGAAATGCAGTCCGGAGGCGCGCGGTCTTGTTGGATGGGCTATATCGCCGTTGACGATGTCGACAAAACAGCGGCCGATATAAAGGCGACTGGCGGCAGCATCCATATGGAACCCTTCGACATCCCCGAAGCCGGTCGCGCCGCATTTGTCGCCGACCCGCAGGGCGTGATGTTCTACATCATGACGCCAAAGCCACCCGCGGATCAACCCGACGCGGAGAGCAAAAGCTTCGCGGCACTTGAGCCAATGGTCGGGCACTGTGCTTGGAACGAGCTTTCGAGCACCGATCCCGAAGCATCGAAGGCGTTTTACGGCAAGCTCTTCGGCTGGGTGAAGGATGGCGAAATGGACATGGGGCCGCTCGGCAAATATGAATTCTGGAAGGACGCCGAAGGCCGCTTCGGTTTGGGCGCGGTGATGCCCAAAATGGCGGAAATGCCGATCCCGATGTGGATGTACTATTTCCGCGTGCCGGACATTGATGCTGCGGTCGCCACGACCAAAGCAAAGGGCGGATTTATATTACAGGAACCAATTGAAATCCCCGGCGGCGATTTCAGCATGGTCGGCATGGACCCGCAGGGTGCGCCGTTCGCATTGGTCGGGGCGCGCACATGACCGCCGCAACCGCACCGCGCTGGCTGACCTGGGTCGGCATCGTTTTCCTGTTGTGGAACCTGATGGGCGTCGGTGCCTTTGTCAGCCAGTGGACGATGTCCGCCGCCGACATCGCCGCACTCCCACAAATCCAGCGTGATTTGTGGGTATCGATGCCCGGTTGGGCGTGGACGGCTTATGCAATTGGCGTCGGTGTCGGAACACTCGGCGCAATCGGACTTATCATGCGCAAATGGTGGGCGCCGCTCGCCTTTGCACTCAGCCTGATCGCGATCCTGATCCAGTTCAGCTACCCCTTCCTCGTCGCGCAAGGCGCACAG
>JBGSVG010000019.1:0-1806 GCA_041753095.1 Sphingorhabdus sp.
GCGGATGGATAGAAGAAACGGTGGCAACGGAAATTTCTCTCGCGGCCTAAAGCGCCTCAATCTCCGCTTCATTCAATTGCACACAGCCGAAAGCCCCGCGTCGTTCGGCGACCGCTTCGGCTAGAAACGGCACCGAGGCGTACACTCGCTTATTCTCGGGGTCATCAGACAGCCGGACGATTTCCATTCCGATTTCTTTATCTGTTTCGCAAGATTGCATATCGCGGCCTTCTATGTAGCGGCAGGAGCAAATAATATGTGCGCCATAAGCGGCACCAACGCGGGCCTGACCTTTGATGCTGCTCCAATTCCAAATGAACCATAATGCGGCGATGGTCAGAAGCGCCACAGCAACAAGCTTCGCATTGCGCCAATTTGTTGAAGGCACTTTTGCAGGCTGTTTCGAAGTTGCGGTTGCCATTGACCCTCCAGTTGGTGCATCGCTGCGGACGTGATGCCTAGAAACAAATTTCGTCCCGCTGCAACCGCTTTTTATATAACGAGTGCTTTCGCTCTCGCTGCCTGTGCCGCAGAGCCGCCAGCAAAGCCGGTTGTGCCCGGCACGACGATGTTCGTTGACGACGCCGTGGTTGGCAAAGGACGGCTCGCCGAGACCATTGCGCCATTTTTCGATGATCCGGCCCTCGGTGAAACCCGTGCTTTGGTAGTCATGCAGGGCGGGCGCGTGATTGCGGAACGTTACGCACCCGGTTATGGGCCCGAAACGCGGCTAATCAGCTGGTCGATGGCAAAAAGCGTAACCGCGACCTTGGTTGGCCTGATGGTAGCTGATGGTCGGCTAGCACTTGACGAGCCAGCGCCAGTTGCGGAGTGGCAAACGCCACGCGACGGACGGGCAAAAATCACCTTGCGCCATCTGCTGCATATGTCATCGGGCCTCGACCATACCGAAATGGCCGAGGGTGATGTCGAGATTTTCGACGCCGATACGCCGCGCATGCTGTTTTTGGACGGGCGCGAGAACGTAGCGCGCTATGCCGAGACACGGCCGCTGGAAGCCAATCCCGGCGAGAAGTTTGAATATAGCAGCGCGACCAGCAACATACTTGCCGACATCATGACGCGCTCGCTGACGGAGAGCAAAGACCCCGAAGTCCGCCGTGACGCGATGCTTGAATATGCGCGCGGGCGGTTGTTTGAGCCTTTGGGCATGAACAGCGCGTTCATCGAATTCGATCGAAATGGCACGATGCTCGGCGGAAGCATTATCCACGCGACGGCGCGCGATTGGGCCAAGTTTGGAGAATTTCTGCGCAACAATGGATCTGTGCGGGCAGCGCAATTACTGCCGACCAGCTGGACCCGTTTTATGAAAACTCCGAGCAAGAATGACAGCAGCTATGGCGGGCGTATCTGGCTTAACCGGACGCGTAACGATGGCCGCGATCAGGTCCTGTTCCCCGGTAAAGCGCCTTCCGATGTTTTCGCGGCGCTGGGGCATTTGGGCCAGTTTGTCGTTGTATCGCCGCAGCATCGCCTGACGATTGTGCGATTGGGTAAAACACAGGATGATCAGCTTGACCCGGCCAATGACCAGTTGGCCAAGCTGATTTCTATATTCCCTAAGGGCTAGGCCTTAGCCACCGGCGCATCGTCGCCGAGGTCTTCGTACCAAGCCTCAACTGGACCGCTCAGTTTAAGCAAAAGCGGATTGCCCTTGCGGTCGCGCGCCTTGCCAGCCTGCACCTTGATCCAGCCTTCTGAAATGCAATATTCCTCGACCGTCGTGCGCTTTTCGCCCTTGAAACGGATGCCGATGCCACGTGACAGCTTATCGCCGTCAAA
>JBGSVG010000020.1:0-5489 GCA_041753095.1 Sphingorhabdus sp.
CGACTATGAAAGTCAGTGCGACTTGCTTGTGAAAATGCCGATGCGGGGCAAGGCGGACAGTCTGAATGCGGCCGTCGCCACCGCAGTCATGGCGTATGAAGTGCTAAACCAGTTCCGGCGTGTTTAAACTTTAGCTATATCGGGCTTTGGGAAGTGAGGAGTCGGGAAAATGAGCAGGATATATCCAACGGCCCTATTCGGTGCCTTGTTGTTGGCTTCATGTCAGACTGCCGAGCCGCCCCAAGAGAAGCCGGAGATATACTTTACCGCGCGCGGCAATGAACCTGGCTGGATATTGCGATTTGATTCGAAAAACATCGACTTTGAAGGCGACTATGGCGAGACAAAGATTAAGGTCGAAAAACCTGAGGGCCGTCCTTCGTTCAATGGCATGCGTTATGTGACCGATGGGCTAACTGTGGATGTAACGCATGCAACCTGTGCAGACGTAATGTCAGGGCAGCGATATGCCGAAACGGTTACTGTCTTGGCAAATGACAAGGAATATAAAGGGTGCGGGGGCCGAAATCTGCCACCCGAATCTTTAAATGACACGACCTGGACTATCATGATGATAGACCAAATCCCGGCGTTACCAGGCATAGCAACTTCGCTGCGCTTCGCCGACGGGCGTGTCAGCGGCAGTGGTGGCTGCAACAGGATTAGTGGCAACTACACAATCAAAGATAGCGTCATTACTTTTGGCGACCTCGTCGCGACCGAAATGGCATGTGCTGAAAAGCAAATGGCGCAGGAAGCGAAGCTACTTTCCTTGCTTCGGGGCGAGGTCAGCACACGTTATACTGTTGAAGGCGATCTGATACTGACCAGTAAAAATGGCCAGAGAGCAACGCTAAGGCAGGCCATTTGATTTAGGCGGCATCTTCGTCGCGCAGGGGCGCCTCGACCAATTTGACCATCGGACGGGTCATTTGATCTACGACAGGCAAGCTTTCAATCGCCTTGCCGCCGGTATCGATGCTCAATTCTTCAAAGCGCTTTGCTTGGGTCAGCACTTGCGACTCCAAGCTTCCGACAAGTGCGTTATATGCCGACACCGCTGTGTCCAAGTTTTTGCCCATACGCCCGACATGGCCGCCCATTGTCGACAAACGCGCGTACAATTCTTTCCCAAGTTCCGCGATTTCCCTCGCCTGCCCTGCCATTTTTTCCTGCTTCCACACCGCCGCTACGGTACGCGCGATTGCAATCAGGTTGGTCGGGGTCGCCAGCAGCACGCGCTTGGCAAAGGCAAAATCCCACAGCGTCGGGTCTTTCTCCAACGCCGCCGCAAGAAAATGTTCGCCGGGCACGAACATGATTACATAATCGGGCGTATCATCGAACTGGTCCTGATAGGCCTTTTGCCCAAGCGCATTCACATGCCCTTTCATGGCAGCGGCATGCGCAGCGAGTGACGCTTCGCGCCGGACCTCGTCATCTGCCTCGAACGCCTCCTGATAGGCATTGAGTGAAACCTTGGCGTCGATCACAAGATTGCGGCCGCCCGGTACGTTGATGATGACATCCGGCCGCAAACGGCCGTCGCTGCCCTCGACTGAAACCTCCGTTTGGAAGTCGGCATGTTCGGACAACCCGCAACTTTCGAGCACATTGCGCAATTGCTGCTCGCCCCACCGACCCCGCGCCTTAGGTGCGTTACGAAGGGAATTGCCCAATCGCTGCGCTTCGGTTTTGACCGCTTCGTTACTGACGCGCATCGACTCCATCAGGCCGTGCAAATTGCCAAATGCCTCGCGACGTTCGGCTTCCACTTTGCTCACCGCGCTCTCGTATTTTTCCAGGCGCTCATGAACCGGCTGCAGCAATGCACTCAGGCGCTGCCCTGCCGCGTTTTCCGACTCCTTGAACCGCTCATCAGCCCGCTGCAAAAATCGCGATTGAGCTTCATGAAGCAACTTCTGGCTAATTTCAGAGAACTGCCCTGCAAGCAATTCCTTGGCTTCAGACAGCGATGCCAGTTGCTCTTCAAACGCGTGCTCGCGTTCTTCCAAAACGGTTTGCACCTGAGCGAGCTTGATGCGTGCATCGTCACGTTCGCGGGTAATCTCGTCGAGCCCCATCCGCATCGACGCGACAGTGTCAGCACCATCCCGCGCGGTTCGACCACCCGCCCACCAACCTAAAACCAGGCCAATAAGCAACACACAAATAACAATGACTGATAGTATCAGCGGTTCCAACTCAATGCTCCGATTGCAGAACGAATATGGAACATAGTCGCGTCATTGCTGACGTCAAGTTGCTTGTGCCGACGCTTTCCGTAAACGTTTGGCTTTCGCATAACTCATCATGCTAAGCGGCAAAAGCCCTGCATAAATCACGCTTGCACCAATTAACGCTACCCAAGGCGCAGCTATCAGCACTGCGCCAAATAGTCCAACCGCGGCCAATGCCATGAAGCGGAAACTTGGTCTGACTTTGATGGACGACCAGCTGAAAGTCGCAACGTTAGAAATCATCAGCACTGCTACTATCAACAGCCATGGCGCGACGATGCGATAATCACGCACCCATTCGGCACCGGTTTCGAACCAGATCATCATTGGCAGCAAAGCAAGGCCTGCCCCCGGCGGTGACGGCACGCCGGTATTGAAACCTGCCGATTTATGCGGCTGATGCTCAGTATCGATACGCGCATTGAAACGCGCCAGACGCAAAGCGGCGCAGAGCACAAAAAACACCGAAATCGTCCAGCCGAACCGGGGCATGTCCTGCATCACCCAGCTGTAGATCACGAGCGCCGGTGTGGCACCAAAGGCAATGACATCGGACAAAGAATCCAGCTCCGCGCCAAATCGGCTTTCGCCTTTTAGCATGCGCGCAATTCGACCATCCATCGCGTCCAGAACACCTGCGACAACGATAGCGGCCACCGCATCTTCCCAGCGCCCCTGCATGGCAAACCACGCGCCGGAAAGCCCGGTGCAAAGCGCGAGCGCAGTGACCGCATTCGGTGCCAATGCGCGCAGCGAAATTCCGGGACGGGTTGCCTGTTCGTCCATCAATGGCTGATTGCAATCAAGTCTTGGTCAACACCAAGCTCAGCAATAACAGTTTCGCCCGCCACACAGCGCTGCCCTTTACTAACTCGCGACGAGGTGCCCTGTGGAAGATATACATCCACCCGGCTACCGAAGCGGATTAGGCCGATACGTTGGCCATTGGCGACGCTGTCGCCTTCTTTCACAAAGGCAACAATACGGCGCGCCACCAAACCTGCGATCTGCGTAAACCCGATCCGCACGCCATCAGAACGCTCCACCAGAAAATGCTGACGTTCATTTTCTTCGCTGGCCTTGTCCAGATCAGCATTCAAAAACTTACCCGCGATATAAACGACCCGTTTAATCGTGCCACGAATGGGCGTGCGATTGATATGGACGTCGAACACGCTCATGAAAATAGATACCCGCGTCATCGGCTGATCACCCAAGGCATCGGGGCCAGCCAATTCGGGCGGCGGGGGTACGCGTTCGATAAGTGTCACAAGACCATCCGCCGGTGAGACGACGAAGCGATCATCGGTTGGTGTCGCGCGCGCGGGGTCCCGGAAAAATGCCAGTGTCCATGCAGTAACCCCCAGCATGGGCCAGGCAAGCGTCTCCCATGCCATGAATGCGAAGAATAAGGTAATACCTGCCGCTATCAGGCCGAATTTTCGACCTTCTGGGTGAACGGGAGGAAACGACCATTTTGCGACCCCGGTTCCCCGGTTCGTGAGTTCTTGTCTGCTCATCGGCCCTAGCTAGGGGATGAAGCGTGATGTTACAACCGTTGGTTGGCCTTGTTTACGCTATTCGTCGCATCCCAAAGGTGCAGAAATGCGGATAAAGTATAATTTTCTTCGGTGCTCGCGTCCCCGATATTGCAGGATTTTTATCGCGGTTACTCTGCCCGCGCAGGACGCTAGATGGCCTTTCCAAGCAATTTGTTTACGCTGGAGCGATAACTCGATGATACCGGGACGTGACTACCGTCGTTCATAACCAGACTAAGTCGCTTACCATCTCGGTCCACAGACCGGATTGCTTCAACCGCAACCCACCAGGATCGATGAACCTGCAAACCGGGAAAATCACCCAGCTCAGCGATGGCGTCGGACAGCCGCATTAAAATCAATGACTGACCTTCAACAGTGACCGCGCGCACATAATGATCCTCCATCCGCAACAGAACTAGCTCCGTGCCGATGGCGGGCGGCAGGCGGGCAAAGAATTTGAGCCCCGGGCGGAGTGTTGGTGCGATAGCCGATACCGTATCTGTTTTGGCCCAACGCCCTGCCGCAAAAAGCGTTATCAGTCCCAGGCTGAGCAAACCGATTGCTGCCACCTTGGCAAACAGGACGAGTACATAGCCACCAACGTCATACGGTAATGAGAGGTAGGCCAGATACAGCATTTGCTGATCCAGCGACAATGCGCCAACTGAGCTATCCGAAACAGATGCATTCGCGATGATATCTACCGTGCCGACAATAAGGGTCATCGGAAGGCTGGCGACAAGATACAATCCCAGCGCACCGGGCACTATGGCCAGTCCGGCAACATGGTCGTTACTGAGCAACTTTCGGGAAAGGAAGGGCAGGATAAGCCAAACCATCACGCCGAGCATCGTTAACCAATAGACGAGACGCCATGCGAAAGGTTCTTGAAGCGAACCGAATGGCTGCAGAATAACCAGCAAACATGCTACTACTGCAACAATGCCGAATTGCCTGACCGCACCTCGCGCCTGCCATGGCATTGCCCAATATTCCAGCAACGGTCCGAGCTTCAGCGAATGGCTGAATCCGATCTGGGCGGAGGGATTTGAATCGCGCGTCATACCCTCCGATATTAGCAGATTGCGGAATGCAATCCACGCTTCGTGAAGCGGCGGCGGGATCGTTCACGAACGGCCAGCGCCGATTCACGAATTGGCGATTGTCGCGCAGTTCATTGGACCGCATCGCGAGGCAATTATCGTCGGCCTCGTCTGGCTTGCGTACCGACAAAACAGGAGATTCACATTGCTGCCGTCCAGCTTCCGTTCATTCATCATTGCAACAGCGTCGCTGACGACAGCCGTCCTGACCGGTTCAGCAACTGCCGCAAACAATACCAGACGCGGAACTGCAGATGACCTCGCGCCGAGCGCGAAAGTTAAGCAGAGCACACCGGAGAAAAAAATCCATGCCATCAATTTTGTTCCCTGCGGCGATGAAATCAGAGCGGCCGATGTTCGCCAGCTTGGCCTTTGCGGCACTATCACTGTTCCTGAAAATCGCGCCAAGCCTAAGGGCCGGACCCTAAAGCTGCCGATCATCAAAATCCCCGCCCTCACCGCCACGCGCCGCGCGCCGATATTTGTGCTCAACGGCGGACCGGGGTCGTCCAATTTGCCCGGCGGCTTGTATTTCAAGGCGATGCACACCGAACATGACGTCTACTTCATCGGCTACCGAGGCGCGGACGGTAACAATATTC
>JBGSVG010000021.1:0-11088 GCA_041753095.1 Sphingorhabdus sp.
CTTGCGGGCACTGGAAAGATGATCAAGGCAATCATCGAACATCGTCGCAAACGCACGGGTATCATGACGACTTGCTATGCCGAAGCTGGCGGGTTCTGGCGTTCAAAACCCGACCTGCCTGCACCCGACATCCAGTATCATTTCGTGCCCGCGATGCTCGAAGACCATGGCCGGTCCAAGGTCAAAGGTCACGGATTTAGCTGTCACGCGTGCGTGTTGCGCCCCGAAAGCCGCGGCACGGTGCGGTTAGCATCGCCCGATGCAACGAAGGCGCCACTGATTGACCCGGCATTTCTGACCGATGATCGCGATATGGCGACCTTGCGGCGCGGGGTACGAGAGATGCACCGCATTTTTGAGGCGCCTTCGCTCAAAGCTTATGGTGGCAAAAACAGGCATCCGATCGATATCGATAATGACGCCGAACTCGATGCCCTGATCCGCAGCCGCGCTGATACCGTCTACCATCCGGTCGGAACGTGCAGGATGGGCCCAAATGAAGATGACGTGGTCGATCCGCGCCTCAAATATCGCGGCTTGGATGGGCTCTACATCGCCGATGCCAGCATCATGCCGCGGCTGGTTTCCGGTAATACCAATGCGCCAAGCATCATGATTGGTGAAAGATGTGCCGAATTCGTCCGCGCTGACTTGCAATAATCTTGCGGAATGGCGGCGGCGCGGCTAACCGCGTCCGCGCTATGGGGTTTATCAGCACAGATTATATCAGCACACGCGGCAATGCCGATGCGCTGGATTTTGCAGGGGTCACGCTCACCGGGCTTGCCAGCGATGGCGGGCTATATGTGCCGCGCCACTGGCCGCGTTTCACAGCTGACGAAATCAGCGCGATGCGTGGCCTCGATTATGTCGGCCTAGCCGCACGCGTTATGGCCCCGTTTACCGCAGGCGTTTTAACGGAGGATGAGCTGAAGGGTCTGTGCAAGGCGGCTTATGGATCGTTTGCGCATGCGGCCGTCACGCCACTAAAACAGCTCGATAGCCAGCATTTCCTGCTTGAGCTGTTCCACGGTCCGACATTGGCGTTCAAGGATGTCGCGCTGCAATTGCTCGGCCAGCTGTTCGAGCGTTTCCTGACGGGTACCGACAAGAAGCTAACCATCGTCGGCGCAACTTCTGGCGACACCGGTTCAGCTGCCATTGACGCGGTTGCTGGCCGCGATCAAATCGAAATCTTCATGCTTCATCCGCACGAGCGCGTGTCCGATGTGCAGCGGCGGCAGATGACAACCATCCTCGCGCCAAATGTACATAACATCGCGATTCAGGGCAGTTTCGACGACGCACAGGCGATGGTGAAGCGGATGTTTGGCGACCGTGAAGTCAACGGCCCGTTGACGCTGTCGGCGGTCAACTCGATCAACTGGGCGCGGCTGATGGCGCAGGTCGTGTATTATTTTTACGCCGCGCTGCGGCTTGGCGGGCCTGAACGGCAGGTGGCGTTCTCGGTTCCGACCGGCAATTTCGGCGATGTCTTTGCGGGCTATGTTGCGGCGCAAATGGGCCTGCCCATCGAGCGGCTGATTGTCGCGACCAACGTCAACGACATTCTCCATCGCGCTCTCTCCAAGGGCGATTACTCGGTGCTCGGCGTCACGCCGACCGCTGCACCGTCGATGGACATTCAGGTGTCGAGCAATTTCGAACGGTTGCTGTTCGACCTCGAAGGCCGCGACGGATCTACCACGGCTGCGCGGATGAAATGGTTCGAGCAGATGGGCAAGATGGTGCTGTCTGCCGATATGCGGAAAAAGGCATCGCTGATGAAAAGCGCGCGGGCCGACGCTGACGAAATGGCGCTCGCGATGCGCTGGGCGCATGAGGCATGCGACGAGATTATCGACCCGCACACAGCGATTGCGCTGCACGCCGCCCGCGCTGCAGGCATTTCTGCGGACGTTCCCGTCGTAACTTTGGCGACCGCGCATCCGGCCAAGTTTCCCGATGCAGTCGAGCGCGCGACCGGGGTCCGCCCGTCCTTACCGCAGCGCGTGTCGCAATTGTTTGACCGGGAAGAGCGCTTCGACGTGTTGCCCGGCGAATATGATGCCGTGCGCAAATATGTGCTAGCACGCGCCGTCCGCTGAGATGGAACCGAACTTTGTTACATTGGTCAGCGAACCGCGCGACGATTATACGCTGATCGACAGCGGCAATGGCCGTAAATATGAGAGCTATGGTGACCGGCGTTTCATTCGCCCCGAACCACAGGCGATGTGGGCACCGGCGTATGAAGACTGGGATGCCGACGCCGAATTCATACCCGGCTCAGACGAAGAAGGCGGTGGACGCTGGTACAATAACCGCCCTGTGCCAATGGACGGCTGGTCTTTGCGCCGGAACGACGTCGTCAGCTTTACCGCTTCGTGCACGCCCTTTCGCCATCTCGGCTTCTTCCCCGACATGGATCCGGTTTGGCGCTGGATGCGGGGTGAAATAGCCGGTGTTACAGAACCCGTCGCGATGAACCTGTTCGGTTATACCGGCGTCGGCACGCTGGCATTATCATCGGCGGGCGCGCAGATGGTGCATGTCGATGCGTCAAAGAAGTCGGTGTCGCAGGCGCGTGCCAATGCTGAAATGTCGGGCATGAGCGATCGGCCTATTCGCTGGATTGTCGACGATGCAGCAAAATTCGTCGCGCGCGAAGTCCGCCGTGAAAAACGCTATGACGGCATATTGCTCGACCCGCCGAAATACGGTCGTGGTCCGGAAGGTGAGGTCTGGCGCCTTGAAGAAGACCTACCGGGCCTCATCGCCAATTGCCGCCACTTGCTTGATGCCAATTCGCGCTTCCTGTTTTTAACCGTTTACGCTGTCCGGATGTCTGCGCTGGCGCTCGGCGGATTACTGCAGTCACATTTTGCCGACTTGCCCGGCAAGGTCGAATTCGGCGAACTGGCGGTGCGTGAAAAATCACGCGGGCTGCTTTTGCCAACCGCCATATTCGCGCGCTGGTCGCAATAGGGAGTATCATGACCGATAGCCTCATTCTCGAAGTCCACGATCTCGTGGTCAACGTCCTGACCGGCATTTACAGCCAGGAAACGCACCTGCCGCAGCCGCTGAAAATCTCGATCAGTACGACGCTTGACATGGCCGATCATTATGCGCCTGATACGCCGCTGCACGCGTCCAAAAATTATATGACGCTGAAGGAAGCGGCTACGCACTTGCCTGAAGGGGTCCACTTCACGCTCATCGAGGCAGTCGCCGATCACATCATGGATACGTTGTTCGCCGACGATCCGCGAATCAGCCATATCAGCGTCAAGATCATCAAGCTGGCCATCGCCGAAGACAATGAAGCCATAGGTATTACGATGTCGCGGAGCCGCAAATGAGCGGTGCACCGCTGGCCGTCGTCACCGGGGGCAAGCGCAGGCTAGGCGCCGAGATCGCTGCGAAGCTGGCAAAGGCGGGTTATACGCTGGCGCTGGTCAGCCATCTCGACAAGCAGCCCGAACCAGCGCTGCTTGCTGTAATGGAAGAGCAGGCGACCGATTGGCATTCCTTCATCTTCGACCTGAGCAATCCTGAATGCGCAGCGCCGTTGATGGATGTAGTGACTTCGCATTTCGGCCGTGCGCCCGACCTCCTCGTCAACAACGCGGCCATGTTCGGGCAGGATGACTGGGAAGCCATGGACGCCGAAACGCTTGAAGCGCATTTCCGGTTGAATGTGTTCACGCCGCTGTTGCTGGCACAGTCGCTGGTTAAAGCGGCTGGTCCGGAAAAGCAGCGATGCGTTGTGAATATCGTCGACCAGCGCGTGGTCAATCCGCATCGTGATCAGTTAAGCTACACGCTTTCCAAACAGGCGTTGGCGGCATCGGTGCGTTCGATGGCAGCGTCATTTGGCAAGCGCGCGCGGATCAATGGAGTCGCGCCCGGTCTTGTCATTTCCACCGATGATTATGACGCGCCGCAGGAGCACCGGCTTGCAGATATGATGCCGCTGGGCGCACTTCCGTCGCCGTCCGGTGTCGCCGATGCGGTGCTCTATCTGGCACAGGCGAGGGACGTTACGGGTCAGATAATTTTCGTCGACGGCGGCGCGCATCTCAAAAGCTTCGACCGCGACTTCATGCACCTTTAGCGTCAGGACCTAACGAACGCGCCAAACCTTTATGCCCTTGCCCATATCAGGCAATGGCTCAAGCCAGTCTGGCACATTGCGCTTGCTGATCTGGGCCCATAAACCTTCGGGATCTTTCTTCGCATAAAATCCCAGTTCGGCTTCTTTTGGGCAAGCCGCAAGATAGTCGATGCCGCGTGCTTTCATGAGGCTATACGCGGTGTCGGGTTTTGAGCGGAAAATCTCAATATGGTCGCGCATGCCTGTTTCATTGCGGTGATGGCTGCTCGCCAGAACATTATGCGGCGTTTGCGCCAATATCATCGGTCCCATGTCGAAGGGCGCCACAAAACTGCCTTTTGGCAATGCGGAAAGCGAACGCACCGACAAGGCGGATTGGCACGCATCATTGGATTTTGTCGCCTTTTTCTCCGTTGCCTCCGCGGTGTCCGGGATGGCGCGAACGAGTGAAGAAACCGCAGCACCGGGCACCATCACCACCAGCATCACCGCCACTAGCGTTATGCGCCGCACTGGAACCTGTGACTTGCGGTAGTGCTCAAACAGCAACGCCACCAACGCAGCAGCAACGGGAATCGCGAAGGCCGTTGCTACCGATATTGTGCGAATAATCACGATAGACAGCAGCAAACCGTAAAAGAGGAAGAAGCCGATAGTATCAAGCTTGCGCCGGTCCTCGCCTTTCAGCTTTGCGCGCAGCACGAACCAGCTGATTGCGCCACATAAAAGTCCAGCGCCTAAATTGGCGGCGGTGCGCCATGACTGATACCAGACTGGCAGGCCTTCATTGACTTTCGAATACCAATATTCGCGGACTAGCGGATCCATTGTTCCAAATGCGCCGCCAACACATTGCGGTGCAACGATAAAAAGTACCGCTAACGCACCCCCGCCTGCAACGGCGGCAGCGGCAAGGCGGAGCTTCCAGTCGTCGGGCAGCAGGCGGATAGCCGGAATCATCACAATCGTCGCAAGCAGGATTGCGTAGATGTGCGGTGGCGACACCGTGTCGCAGTAGGTTGTGGCAAACAGGCCTTGTGTCTGAGTACCGAAGAACTGCAGAAGTGAAGCGACCGAAAAGCTGGTGATCGTCCAGAGCAATCGTGCACCTTCACCACCATCCTGCACCCAGCGAAGGCCCAGTAGCAAGAAGAAGGCAGCCGTCATCGGCGCTCCTTCAAGGCTGATGTGAAGCCAGACGGCAAGCGCTAGACCCAGAACCAGTCCGGCTTTGCGGGTCTCCGACCAGAATATCGTCGACAAAGCCAGCACCGACATCGCGATCTGCCAGCCATGATGATCGATCCGCATTGGGCGGGTCTGGATGAGCAAGGCGCCCGACGATAATGTAATCAACGCCGCTGCTACCCCTGCTTCACGCGAAGCGATATGTGTGGCGATGCGCGACAGCATATAGGCTATCCATCCGAGCAACAGCAACGGCACCGCTGTTCCAGCGACCATTTCAGCAATGGGCTGACCAAAAACTGGCCGTAACAGAAGTACGAGAAGGGCGAGCGGCAATTCAATCAGTCGGGACCAGTGCATCGGTGCACCGTCTGGTAGGTTCATCCGATATTGGGTAGTATCGAACCAACTCTGACCATTCAGGAAATCACGCAGCTGCACCAGCCGCAACTGATCATCGGGATCCCAGCCTGAATGCGTGAGGATCTCGGTCCAGCTTCCCCAGATGAGAAACAGGCTCGCAACCGCCCAGAGACCGAAATAGATCCACCTGCCTTTAGAATGCCTAATCTGCACCGCCTACGCCTCCGGGCTTTGCGGGCAGGGCGACCCGAAATATCTGGAACGGGCCGATATCGGGCAGCGGGGCCAACCACCGGGGTATTTGTCCGGACCTCAATTGTCCCAGAAAGCCATTGGGCGCTTTCGCGGCATACAGCGCCAGTTCAAAGCTGCCGTCGCAAATTATGAGATAATCGACTTTTCGGGCAGTTATGATTTTCTCGGCGACTGCGGAAGATCCGGTAAAGGTGCGAATAACGTCGCCCATCGCCACCTCATTGCGGTGATGGCCGGTTGCAATGACATTATGGTTGGTAACCTGCAATATGGCCGGAGCGGTATCGAGGCCAACCATGATATTAGCTTTCGGCAAAACTGATAGAGCCCGAACCGATTTGAGCTTCTGGCAGTCCCCGACCGACTCGATAAAATCATCGTCGCTCATTTGTACCAGTTTAAGAGGCTGCGGTTTTTCAAGAAAAGGTAGCAAATTTTGCCCCAACAATATGGGCACCGCTAATGCCATGGCTATTGTCTTCAAAGCTAGCCTTGACCAGATACGCTTCATTTCGTCAGACCGGCGGAAGATATCGATAGCCATCGCCGACGTCATCAATGTCGACAGGCAAACGGCGTACACACTTGTCCGGATAACAGCCGAGCCAATTATCGCAGTACCTAGAAACAACATAGCAAGGGGTACGAGGTGCTTGCGGGGCAATATATTGGGACTCAGCCAAATATAGACTATTGCGATGACTCCCGCGACAATAGCCGAGATAGCCTGGATCGATACCGACAGGCCGACATCCCAGATGGGCAAACCCTCGGCGGTACGATTGAACCAATATTCGCGCACCAGCGGATCAAGCTGGCTGAACGCATCGCCGGCACATTGCGGTGCCTGCACGACGAATACCGAACCACCCGCAATTGCGGCACACGCTGCGACCAGCAACTTCGTGCTTATTCCATTGTGACCAGAGCGCGTCATCCCGAATGTGCCCGCAGCCAATATCAACGCGATAACCGTAAAAGTGATGATATGGACAGGCGACAGGCTGTCACAATAAGTGACATATTGCGTCCACGGCTCAGTCGACACAAAGCAAATAGCACTGACTGAAGCCAAGCTAATCATTGCGACGGGGAACACCCAAATTTGATTTTCGCTCTGCGCCTGCACGGGCGGCGTCAGCCATCGCCAACCCAGTATGCCCATAAAAAGAACGCCAAATGGCAGGCCTTCGATGGAGATTTCCATCCATAACGCCAGTGCTGCACCTATGATCAGCGCGCCGCGCAACTGGCGTTCTGTATCGAAAAGTGCGAGAATCGCACCAAAGAATAAGGCGAGTTGCCAGCCGTGATGATCGATGCGCATCGGCATCAGCTGAAAAACTGCGGGCAGAATCGTAATGAAAAGCACAGCGGCTAAAATTGCGGCCTTGTTACCGAACAATCGTCTTGCCGTTGCGGCATACAAAGCGAGAACCGCGCCAAAGGTCATCAATGGGACTACGACCACCGCGATATGTTCGGCAACGGCAATCCCGAAAAATGGCCGACACAGAAGAATGATGAACGCAATCGGTATGTCCACCAGCCGTGACCAGTGCATATTTCCGCCGCGGGGCAGGTTGAAGCGATATTGCGTGATATCCCACCAGCTTTGTCCGGCAATCCAGTCACGCACCTGTAACAACCGGAGTTGGTCGTCAGGGTCGCCCATCCGCCATGCGGCGATTGAATCGCGCCCTGCCAAAAGCATTAACGCGCAACCGAACGCCCAGATCAGCAGCAATAAGCCGCGAAAATGACGATCAGTGAAGGACGGCATATACTATCCGTTGCGCGGAGTTCGGAATATCACGACGTTCCGAAGCAAATAAGTCAGCAGGAATGACACGCCGATGGCACATATCTTGGCGAGGCGCGGATCGATACCCGCCGCTGTACCTGCGCCAACAATAGCCATTGTCAGCAACAGGCCGAGCAATGCGGACATGACGAACATTGCCTTTTGCTGGGTGCGCGCAGTTGTGCCACGTTCGGATACACGGTCCTGAAATACCGTCCGGCTCGACAATATCCAGTGCGCCAGTATCCCAACCGAATAGCCGATGGCGGATGCGCCCACGCCTGGAACTCCGCTGTTCAGCAGCACAAGAAAAACTGCCATGTCGGCAGCCAATGCGCCAACGCTGACCGCCACATAGCGGATAAACACGTTGCCGCGTAACCTGCTGGCTAACTTTATCATTGCCCCACCTTTGAATTCACACGCGAAAACTGGGCAGATGGACCAAACCATCTGCCCGCAGCGGGAACATCAAGCCGCCTTGCTGATTTTCTGTTCATCTTCTTCGGTATCGCTACCAGCAGAAATCCGCTTGGGAACTTCGCGCTCCGAAGTCAAAGCCGCCGCCTGATCTTCTGTAACCTTTGCTGCAATCACCCGCTGCTCGCCTTCATCACCCGCCTCATGATATTCGGCGTCTTCATTGACGTTCCAGATATTATAGACGCGTGCACCGGCGTCGATATTTTCGACGGTCAGCATCGCGGTCATCATCGCATGGTCCTGATTGTTGTAACGGTGCATCCCGTTGCGACCGACCATGTGAAGGGTCGGGTAGCGGCTTTCGAGTTCAGCGCGCATCGCTTCTACATTCGCGGCATAATCGTCATCGTAGACCGGGTAGGCCTTTTCCTGACGAACCACTGCGCCGCCTACCACGTCTTCCGGTTTGCAAAGGCCGAGAATGCCCATTTCTTTTTTGGCGAGTCCGATCAGGTCGGCGTCGCTCGACGCCCACAAACTATCATTTTCAAAGCAGAAATATTCAAGGCCAACGCAGGCGATTGAAGGATCGGGCACCATTTCTGGTGACCAGCTGCGGAAATTCTGCACGCGGCCGACCTGCACCTTGCTGTCATGGATGTAGATCCAATTGTCAGGGAACAGATCGTCGGACTTGATCATCAAAGCGACGGTCAGAAAATCGCGGTAGCGCAGATTATTGGCCTGAAGCGATGTTTGAGGCAGTGGGTGAATACGTGCCGACAGTTCGCGCATCGGTGCGCTGCTGATGACATGCTTGGCAGTGATGACGGCTTCGCTGCCATCTACGCGGGTTGCGGACATGCGCCAATCGCCATTGGCATCCTGCGCCAATTGCTTGAAGCTGTGGCCCATCAATACCGTATTACCTTTGGCGACTACAAAATCGCGCGCGGCGTCCCACATCATACCCGGTCCGAGCCGCGGATAGCGGAAGGTTTCGAGTAAGGTCTTGGTTTCCATGCCGTCATTGGGCTTCTTGTTCATCCCGAACGAACGCTTCAGTCCGTCCATCACCGCTGCGCCAAGGCTTAGGCCTTTGATGCGCTGCGCCGCCCAGTCTGCCGACATCTCGTCGCAGGGCATGCCCCAGACCTTTTCCGTATAGGTTTTGAAAAAGATCGAGAATAACTTGTGGCCGAATTGGTTTACGGTCCAGTCCTGAAAGCTGCGGACATTTTTGTTCGGGAAGACTTTGGCTTTCGCATAGCTCGCCATGCACAAGGTCGAACGGATGATACCCAAGTTGAACAAGGCCTCGAACGCGCGCAGCGGATAGCTGTAGAATTTGCCTTCATAATATATGCGGCTCATGCGCGGGCGCTGAATGAAATCGTCGGGCAGAATTTCATTCCAGAGATCAACGACCTCTTTGGACTTCGAGAAAAAGCGGTGGCCGCCGATGTCGAAGCGGTAGCCATCGACTTCCACGGTGCGGCTTATGCCACCGACATAGCGTTCGTCTTTTTCGATAACGGTGACGCTATAGCCTTTTTTGGTCAGCAAATAGGCTGCAGTGAGACCCGCAGGCCCCGCGCCAATAATTGCGACATCAACGTTATTTTGCCCCTGAACCACGTAAATTCCTCCAGCCAATTGCCTTCGGAAAATCTCTGAACGAAATGCCCTAATAGATGGTTAACAACAGGTTGCCATTTTGCTTCGGCCTTTCGCGGCGCGACATAAAGTTGCGGCGCTGCACAAATAACTTGCTTTTCTGGTGCTTTGCGACCATATGGCGACCAAGCGCATGAGGCGAGCGGATTAGACCGCCGCAGTATTGGCAGCGTGAGGGCCGCAAATGGTGGCCTCGCCAATCGAACAAGATGCGTAAGCTTAGAGGCTTCCCATATCACGCAGGGTTGTTTCCAACGGGTCGGCAATCGCTGCTCCCGAACACCTGCTGTTGCGCCCGTGCGATCCTGTTTCAAGGATCTGCATCATTGGGCCGCGACGACTTTTTGAAAGTATATTTATGTCTTTTTTCCAAGACTTGGGCCTTGCCCAACCTATCCTGAAGGCGCTTGAAGCTGCTGGATATGATACCCCTACCCCAATCCAGCAACAGGCGATCCCTGCCTTGCTGCAAGGCCGTGACCTATGCGGTATCGCGCAGACCGGCACCGGCAAGACCGCGGCGTTCGCACTGCCCTCGCTCCATCATTTCGCGACCAAGCCCAAAGCACGCCAGCAATATAGCTGCCGTATGCTGGTGCTCTCGCCGACCCGCGAGCTTGCCGCGCAAATCGCCGACAGCTTCCGCACTTATGGCAAGTTCCTTGGCCTCAAGGTCGATTGCGTCTTCGGCGGCATGCCGATTTTCAGCCAGAAGAAGCGTCTTGCTGGCGGCGTCGATATTCTCGTAGCCACGCCGGGCCGTTTGATCGATCTGATCGAGCAGCGCGCTGTGACGCTCAAGGACGTAGAAATTTTCGTTCTCGATGAGGCCGACCAGATGATGGACCTAGGCTTCATCCACGCATTGAAGCGCATCGACCAGTTGCTGCCAAAGCAGCGCCAGACCCTGTTCTTTTCGGCTACGATGCCAAAGGCGATTGCCGAATTGGGCAACCGGTTCCTGAATAATCCAGTCCGCGTATCGGTTGCGCCAGCGGCGACCACAGCAGAGCGCGTCGAGCAGTTCGTGACTTTTGTAGAGCAGCGCGAAAAGCAAACTTTGCTCACGCTCAAGCTGCAAAGCGAAGACATTGACCGCGCTTTGGTCTTCACCCGTACCAAGCATGGCGCCGACCGCGTTGTGCGCGGGCTTGCCGGCGCTGGTATCCAGTCGGCCGCAATCCATGGCAACAAGAGCCAGGGCCAGCGCACCGCTGCCTTGCAGGCGTTCCGTGACGGCAAGATCAAGATCCTCGTC
>JBGSVG010000022.1:0-10674 GCA_041753095.1 Sphingorhabdus sp.
GCCCCTGTCTGACCGCAATCGGGAGCGCAGGGCCTCGGTCGCGACCAGATCCACAACGCCATCTAAGCTCGCGATTACGCCATAGTCCTTGGCGCCTGCTGCGGTCACCAAACCTTGAATGATTTCCTTGCCGACCAGTGCCGGGTTGCGGTCAAGCGGGTCGCCCCAGCCGCCGCCCCCCCAGGTGATGAAATGCAACTGGTCGCCTTCATCGACATGGACTTCCTCGACCTTGTTGCCGATAATATGCGTCGTGCCATCGGCTTTTTCGAGTAGTTTACGCGCCCGCTTGCCCGGTTCGCCGCCATTGACGCCCCATGGCGGCACAAACCAGCGGTCGTCGTGTATCGATATCGTCCCGGCCGCGAGGAACCGATAGGTCATATGGATACCATTGCCGCCGCGGTGCAGTCCAGCGCCGCCGCTGTCGGGTTCGGTTTCGTAACGTTCGATTATCAGCGGGAAATAGCGCTCCAGAAACTCGTTCGGGACATTGGTGAAGCCCGGCCACAGGGAATGGCCATCTGGACCATCGCCCATCGGTCGTCCAGGAATGCCGCCAAATCCGATCTGGAACAGCTGAAACCAGTCGCCCTTTTTGTCATTGCCAGAATAGAAGAGATGCGGGCTTGAGGAAAAACCGGCCGCATTCAGGAATTCCGGTGTTTTTTGGCCCAACAGCCCACCTAGAATATCGAAAATGCGGCCGAGCGCATGGGTGCGACCCGAGAGCGCTGCAGGGAATTTTGGTTTAAGAAGCGAACCTTCGGGAATCCGCACGTCGATGAGATCGTAAAAGCCATCGTTGAACAGGATCTGCGGATCGAAGACCATGATCATGTAGATGCCGAAGAACATCTTGAACATGTTTTCGTTGAGGAAAAAGTTGATGGAAGCCTGACTTTGCGGGTCGGTCCCGGCAAAATCGAGCACGACTTTTTCACCTTCGCGCCACATCGTGCATTTAATCTTATATGGCCCGGCGCCCATGCCGTCGTCGCAAATGAAGTCTTCGAAGCTGACGGGCTCTTCGCCGATGGCCATAGCGATCAGCGACTTCATCGCGCGGTGGTTGCGCCCCAGCAGCTCCTGTGTTGCCGAGATATAGACGTCATCGCCGAAGCGCGCTGCCATTTCGATGACGCGGCGCGCAGCAACGCGGCATGAAGCGATCAGCGCGTTCAGATCGGCCTGACACCAATCGGGCTTGCGCGTCTGATGCATGACGAGCTTCATCAAATCGTCATTATACTCGCCCTTTTTCCAGATTTTGACCGGCGGAATGCGTACGCCTTCTTCGAAAATCGAGCGGGCGTTGATTGGCATCGAACCTACAACCTTGCCGCCGATATCCGACTGGTGCCCGAACATCGAAGTATAGGCGATCAACCGTCCGTCCTTGAACACCGGGAGCAGCACCAGCCAGTCGTTCGAATGGCTCACCGCGCCTGCGCATGAATAAGGATCGGACAGGAAGATCATGTCCCCGTCTTCCAACGTGCCGTCCCAGTTATCGAGGAACCCGCCGATGAAGCTGCCAAACTGGCCAACGATCATCTTGCCCGTGTGATCTGCGATCAGAGGGAAGGCATCGCCTTGTTCGCGGATGCCGGGTGACATAGCGGTGCGGACAAGCGTTGCGTCCATTTCGATCCGCGCGTTGCGCAGCGCGTTCTCGATGATGTCGAGCGTGACCGGATCAATCGGCTTTTTGGCGAAGGGCGTGGTGTTCGTCTGAATGATAGTCGCAGCCATGTTACGCGCCTTCCACAGGATTGATCAGGATGTTACCGACTTTGTCGACGGTCGCGACGCAGCCGGTTTCAATGAGCGTGGTGGAGTCCATCTCGACGACGATGGCGGGGCCAGGGATGATGTCGCCCTGTCGCAATTTCGCTCGGTCGTAGATGACGGCAGCCTGCTCCGTGCCGTCCATCCACAAACTGTGATCGCGCATCTTGGCGGCGACGGGGTTACTGTCGCCCTTTGGCAGTTCGGCAGCCGGCAGATCGAGTGCCTTACCCAGAGCTACCGCGCGCAGGTTTACGATCTCGTGTGGCGTATCCATTTTGAAGGTGAAAAGCCGCAGATGCTCCTCGTCAAAGCGTTTGAGAATACCGTCCACGCCGTCGCGTTCGAGCACGTCAGGCGTGATGGTCAGCGGCACCTCGAAAGCTTGCCCGGCGTAGCGTACGTCGATTTCAAACTCACTACTGATGTCGGCATCGGCGATACCGTCTGACTGCAATTCAGCGCGCGTCTGGTCGGCCATTTCTTTCAGGATGCCGATAAGCTCTGCGGCATCGGTTGTCGTCGCCAGTCGCGAAAAAGACCGCGCCGTTTCGGTCCGCATCCGCGTCGTTGCATCACCCAGCGCACAAAGCACACCGGGGGAAACCGGGGATACTGCTGGCCAGCTTCCCATCAGTCGCGCCACCGCGTTGACATGCAGCGGCCCCGCGCCGCCAAACCCCATCAATGCAAAATGGCGCGGGTCATAGCCTTGCTGCACCGAGATCATCCGCAACGCGCCGAACATATTTTCGTTGACGATATCGATGATCCCCCGCGCCGCCGCCATCAAGTCGATGCCCAACGCATCGGCGATGGTCTGCACCGCCTTCTTCGCGCCTTCGCGGTCGAGCTGGAAACTGCCACCGAGCAAATTCTCCGGCAAATAGCCCAGTACGACATTTGCGTCGGTAACTGTCGGAGCCTCGCCGCCTTTGCCGTAAGCAACTGGCCCCGGCACCGCGCCAGCCGATTGCGGACCAACACGCAATGCCTTGGTGAGCTCTGGCACATAGGCAATCGAACCGCCCCCAGCTCCAACGGTCTTTACATCGAGCGATGAGGCGCGCACCGCCAGATGGCCGACTTCGGTCGTGCGCACGCGGCGCGGTTCCAGATTTTCGATCAATGCAACGTCGGTCGAGGTCCCCCCGACATCGAGTGTCAGGATATTCCGGATTCCTGCATTTTTACCGACCCACAGCGCGCCGGTCACACCGCCAGCAGGGCCAGACATCAATATGTTCACCGGATGCTCTTCGGCTTTTTCCGCGGACATCAGACCGCCGTCGGACCGGAGCAGTGAGAGCTTGCCAGCGAAACCTGAATCCGCCAACTTGCTTCGCAAGTTAGAGACATATTTGCCAACCACCGGACGCACGGCGGCATTTGCGACAGTCGTCAACGTTCGCTCATATTCTTGCATTTCGGGAAGCACTTCATGGCTAAGCGATATAGGCACGTCCGGCATTATCTCGCGAGCAAGTTCGCCGACGCGCGTTTCATGCGCGCCGTTGGTATAGGCGTTCATGAAGCTGACGGTGATCGCCTCAACGCCCTGATTTTTGAGCTGTGTTAGAGCCGCGCGCGCCCCCGCTGCATCGAGCGGACGGAATTCCTCCCCTTGCGCCGTCATGCGCCCGCCTACGGTCACGGTATCCTCCAGCGCCGCGAGCGGAGTCGGCTTGGGCCAGATGATCCATGCAGCCAACCCGCCGGGAACATAGGACCGCGCAATCTGCATGATATCGCGATAACCCTCGGTCACGATTAGACCGACGCGCGCACCTTTGCCCTCCAGCACGGCGTTGGTGGCGACTGTTGTGCCATGGAGGAAATATTCGATATCCTTTTGTTCGACCCCGGCATTGGCGCAAATTGCGGTTACGCCGCTCAGTATCCCTTCGCTGCTGTCGTGCGGGGTAGATGGAGTTTTGTGCCGCCAGAACGCGCCGGTGTCGGCGTCGAATAACAACAGGTCGGTAAAAGTCCCGCCGACATCAACACCCAGACGATAACCCATATTATTCTCCTCAAGCTGCCTTCGGGAAGGGCGGCGATTGCGCCACCATGCCCGGCAGTTTTCTTCCCATAACACCCGATAGCCAGTTGCTGGCTTCGATCAGCTTTTCCAAATCCATGCCGGTGTCGATCCCGGCGCGTTCGAGCATGTAGATGACATCCTCGCTTGGCACATTACCGGCGGCGCCCGGCGCGAACGGGCAACCACCAAGACCGCCGAGCGACGCATCAACGACGGTAGCGCCAGCCATGACCGCTGCCCAGACATTGGCGAGGCCGGTGTTGCGCGTATTGTGGAAATGGACACGTACTGGCAGAGGGCTGATCGCATCGCGGACCTGCTCGACCAGCCGCGAAACATGCGCCGGGTTCGCTACGCCTATCGTATCGGCGAGGGCAATTTCAGTCGGCAAGGCATCGGCAAGCCGTTTGGCGATTTCGATGACGCGGTTTTCGGCGACTTCGCCCTCGAACGGACAACCAAAGGACGCTGCGATCGTGGCTTGTGCGGTCCGGCCAGTGGCGTTGGCGCGTTTGATAATTTCCGCAGCAACGCTCACCGACCCCGCGCTGGTCTGCCCTTGATTGGCCATCGCAAAACTGTCGGTTGAAACCACCACTGCGCCCAGCTGATGTATCCGACCAGTTGCCATCGCCCGCTCTGCGCCGCGCATGTTCATGACGAGCCCAATGTAGGTGACGTCGCTTCGGTCGGGTAATCCTTCACAAACATCCTCGGCGTCGGCCATTTGCGGGACTTTTTTCGGGTTAACAAAGCTCGTCACTTCGATGCGGCGAGCGCCGGCGTCGATTGCGCGAGTGATAAGCGCCAGCTTGTCCAGCGTTGAAACCAGCATCTTCTCGTTCTGCAGCCCGTCACGCGGGCCGACTTCGACAAATTCAATGCTGGTTGATGCGGTCATGACTCAGCTTTTGCCATATTTGTATACAAAATCAACTAGCCATATGCGGTGGACTCATGCGGCGACGTCATTAATGGGCTGATCTGCCCCCTTCTTATGCGCTTCGGCATAAGCGTGAAAGGCGCGGCGGATATGGCCGGTCATTACGGCCGCTGCCCAATCACCGTCGCGGTGGTCAAATGCCGCCAGCAACTCGTCATGTTCATGGTGCGAACGCATCAGGTTCTCTAAGTCATATTGCAATGCCGTGCGGAGGACGACGGGCTGCTCGATCACCTGGGCGAGCATGCCGGTTAGACGGTCCGACGCCGCTGCTTCCAGGATAATCATGTGGAATTGACGGTTGTGGTCGAGAAACTTGGGAACATCGGGGTTTTCGGCAGAGATAGCCTGTTTTATGCCATTGTTGTGCATCCGCAGCCGGGCGTTTTGGTCCCATGACATACGCCCCGCCGCGCGCCTTGCCGCGTGCGATTCGAGCATGGCACGCAACTGAAATGCCTCCTCCAGATCGTCGAGCGACCAGTCGGCGACAAAGCTGCGCTGCGATTCGTTGCGCCGGATGAAAAGCTCCGCCTCCAGGCGCCGCAACGCATCGCGCACCGGCGTGCGAGAGACCCCGCAAAGCTCTGCCAGCGCCTCTTCGCGTATCTGGACTCCGGGCTGTAATTCACCGGATAATATCATGCTGCGGATATGGCTGTAGGCACGATCCGATGCGCGGGACATAGGTGCAATGCTCCTCTTGACGAATGCACTTTGTATACAATAAGCTGCATGCAAAGCAATAAATGCTAAATCAGGGAGTTTAGTAACATGCGTATCATTAAAAGTGCACTGCTCACATCCATTGCAGCCGGCGCATTGTTGCCGACAGCTGCCTTTGCGCAGGATGCGGAGGAGGCAGTCGCAGGTGATGAAATCATCGTCACCGCGCGCCGCCAGAACGAACGATTGATTGACGTGCCCGCGTCGGTATCAGTGATCGACGCGGATGCGCTGGCCAAGACCGGTGCCGATAACGCGCAAGGCTTTGCACAGCTGACGCCCGGCGTAACTATTGTAACCGGCACGGCAGAGGCTGGCGATACCCAGATCAACATCCGCGGGATCAACGGTGCGCGTGACGCAGAAAGCTCGGTCGCTTTGGTTGTCGACGGCATATTGAAAACCAATACAGCGCAATTGAACCAAACGCAGGGTACGCTTCGTCAGATCGAAATCTTGAAGGGCCCGCAAGGCGCCATTTATGGTCGTAATGCGGCTGCGGGCGCGATTGTCATTTCGACTTTAAAGCCAGGCGATACGCTCGAAGGCGCGGTAAAATTCAGCTACGCCAATGAAAAGACGATTGAGGGTACTGCCTATATCGCAGCGCCGCTAGGCGCTAATGCCGGGTTTGTTCTTTCGGGCAATTATCGCACCACAGACGGCTTTTACCGGAACCAGTTCCTTGATCGCAAAGTGGTTGACGATCAGGAGGTCTATGCAATCGATGGCCGCTTCATGGCTCAGTTGGGCGACAACACAAATCTCGATCTAAAAGCGCGTTACGCCAAGCTTTCTGGCGCATCGATTAACTTTAACTCTGTGTTCCATATCGAAGCTTTTGGTGGCGCGTTCTTTGAAGACGTCGATGACCATGAGTTGGGCTATTACAGCAACATCCGCCCGACCAACGATCAGCGTTCGATCGATGTCTCGGCAAAGCTGGAGCATGACTTTGGTTCAACGAAGCTGACTGCATGGGCGCTTTATTCCGACGTCGACCAGAGCCTGACTGCGGATGGCACGTCGGCGGATTTTGCGCGCTATATCTCGCCTGCGCTCGGTGCGCCGTCCAACGCCACCAACATTGCGGTTCAAAACCAGTGCTTCGCCACAACCGCAGCGCTCACCGGGTTTCCCGTGAACCCACCCGGGTTCATCGGCCAGATACCGGTGCCGTTCATCTTCGCTCCCGCGACTGGCTCAACTTTCGGCGCCTATAGCCCAACGACTTGCGATGGCACGCAATTGCAAATCCGCAACCAGAAGGACTTTAGCGGTGAAATCCGGCTTGCGTCGAACGGCGATGGCCCGCTCGACTGGCAACTGGGTGTTTATGGTCTCCACATCGACCGCTCGGTCGGGGTTAGCTTGGGGGCGGATCTGGGGCAGGGCGTCAGCAGAGAACTTTACAACGCGCCAGGAAGTAGCAACCCGACCTCGCAGCTGTTCTCCGACAAGTTCAAAACAGACGTTTACGCAGCCTTTGGCTCAGTCGATTATGCAATGTCCGATCAATTCAAGGCCGGGGTTGCAATGCGTTATGACGTCGAAGATCGCAGTACGTCCAACCTTGTGCCCAATGTTTTCGATCCTATCACCGGCGCTAAAATAAATCCCGGCCTGCCTGCAACGGGAGGTATTGCCGACAAATCGGCGAGCTTCAAACAATTGCAGCCAAAAGTAACCCTGAGCTATATGCCGAGCAGCTCGACCAACATTTATGCCAACTGGGGCATCGGTTTTAAATCGGGCGGGTTCAACAACACCGGGTCATCCGCGCTGGTGAACGCGAACTTCAATATCCCCGCCATCGGCGCAGGCGTGACCATCAACGACCAGTTCCGCAAGGAAAGGTCGAGCGCGTTCGAGGCCGGTATCAAGGGTTCGCTATTCGATAACCGTGTCACCTTTGACGTAGCCGGCTATTATACCCGCATCACCGACATGCAGTTCTTCGAATTCTTCGTTGGCTCGTTCGGGCTTTTGCGCGTCGTGTCCAACATCGACAAAGTCGAAGTAAAGGGCGTCGAGTTCAATACCACTGCCCGCATTGTCGACGGCTGGAAAGTCTTCGGTTCGGTTAACCTGACCGACAGCGAAATCAAGAAAAACGCATCGCGGCCTTACACCGTCGGTAATAAATCGCCCTACACGGCGGACTATACGATCAACCTCGGTAGCCAGATCGACGCGCCGCTTAACGACAGTATCGACTTGGTGATGCGCGCCGATTACCGCATCACCGGACCGACATGGTTCCATACCGTGCAAGACCAGACCCGCGCGACCATATTTAGCCAGTTGCTCCCGATATCGGCACTCGCGCTACCGGGCTTTGTCGGCAATGCGAATTACAGCGTGGCAAAGCGTGATGCCTTCGGCGTGCTTAACCTGCGCTTCGGTCTGGAGGGTGAAAACTGGAACCTGACGGCATTTGCCGACAACATGCTCGACCGCAAATACATCAACGAAGCTATTCCTGCTATCGAGTTTGGCGGATCGTTCATCTCGCCGGGCGCGCGACGTCTGATTGGGGTTGAAGTAGGCTACCGTTTCTAAGCGCGCCCTGCTCCGATCAGGTTAGGGCTCGCTAAAAATGTGGTCAATGTTGGTAATTGTGATTTAGTTTGGTGCGCTGCCCAACCTCTTGATGAACATCCACCTAGGGTCCGTTCGGCTAATGATTGCGGCCAAGGTTCAAATCATTTCATTGAAGCGTCCGGCTTTACGGCAGCTAATAGGACGAGCGAATGAGATTGCGAACCTCCGCATCGTTAGTGGCAGCTAGCAGACATCATGATAATGCCATTTGAAAACGCGTTGGGGTTTATGTCGAGTATGGTTGCAATCTGTTTGGTTCGCTCATTCGGAATTGGTACTCGACCATTCGCCATATGACTCAAAACTGCGGCCTGTTTGTAATTTAGCAGCTTCGCAATTGCCCGAAGGCTTGTCTTGTTTTTTCTTTTGCTCTCTTCAGGGCGTATTGCGGAGTAAGGGCGCCGGTGAGTCCGTGTGAGGGAACGGGGTATCTGAAATTACGGGTATCACCTTTGCTTCCAGCCTTATGTGAAATTTGAACAACGAGTGCTCTAACCATATGGCTACTCGACACATTAATGTTATGACGAACACGCATGATTGTCTTGCTCACCCTTCAGAAACTTTGATATTGTTTTCTGGCTGAGCATTCATCCCATGTTGCATGGAGAAGCCAGAACTCAACATAATGAGAGGGAAACCCACGGAAATGCGTGTCACTTCCGCGTGACAGCATCGATATCGTTTTGTAGTGGATTTGTAAATAATTATTCCTAAAAACAATGATTTAGGATGGTTCCCCGGTAAAGAGGGCAAGTGATGGTTTGTATACGTCCGTAAGAGTACAATATATCCCTATAATACAATAACATGGGAGGGTAGTATAGCGCTTTTGTCTCCGTGTGGTTCCGCAAATATTCTCTGAAAACCACTGCAAAATGTGGGACGGAATGGTGTTGGAATACGGGTGGCTCGTTAGAACAACCGATGAGAGTTGGGAGCTTCAGCATTTGACGGTCGGCCCAGACATAGATCGAACTCTCGCGCAGCGGCAGTTGCCGCCAACAAAGCCACCATTCAAAGGCTCGATCTTCTCACCTGAAAGCGGCCGTTCGTTCATTGAGAAACATTGGGCAACAAATGGCGGGTATCAGGTGGCGTCACGGGCCCGTCCAGCCGCGGCAATGTAGTGGAAAGCGGATTGGCAAGTTTTGGGAGCGACACATTCGAAGCGGCATTTCGGTGAGGGTCAAAACCGCTTCGGTTTTCACCTAAAGAGAACGCCCTTGGTGAGGCGAGGGTTTTGTGCAAAACATCCAGTCATGAAAATCCCTTGTCGATTGTTCGCGTTTGTTGCCGCCATGATATGTGGCAGCGCCTCATTCCTTGTGAGCGCTCAGGAAGCGGCCGAACATGCCGTCCTGGCCGATCCTGCGGGTGAACCGATCGTTATCGGGTCCGCGCATAGCATAGCGTCGAGCGTCTATGGCGAAACCGAGCTGATCACTGTTCGATTGCCTCGTGGCTATGCTGATAACCCAGAGCGGCGTTACCCGGTTGTATTTTCGGTCGATGGTGGACCCGAACAGGATTTCGAGTTGCTTTCCGGCATTGCAGCCGAGGCTGAGTTTTCGACGAGTTTCGATCCGTTCATCCTTATCGGTGTTCGTACAGATAATCGCTATGCGCAGCTCACTCCGCCACTCGAGCGCGCTGCACCCAAGATGCTGACGGATGTTTTCGGGGACCGGATGCAGCCGAACGGCGCACCGAAGTTCCGCGAGTTTTTGGCACGCGATGTTATCCCTTGGGCAACCTCTCGCTATCGCACCGATCGCAAAGTGCTGACTGCCGCGTCACTTGGCGGATTATTCGTGGTTGATACGCTGTTCGAACGACCAGATATGTTTGACGACTACATCGCGCTGACGCCTGCAGTTTGGTGGGACGACGGGCGCGTCGCGGATGAGGCGGCGATGAAGCTTTCGGCGCAGGCTCCATCGGATCGCCGGATTTACATTACAATGGGAGACGAGGGGGTTGGCAGCCGGAGCGGCGAATGGCTGAAGACGCTGGTTTCCGCTTTCAGCAGCAGCGCCCCCCAAGGGATGAAATGGGCTTTTGTCGATCGTTCGGGCAGTGAAGAGCATCGCACGATGGCACTTATGGGCTGGCTCGATGCGTTTCGCACGCTGTATCTAACGCCAGCACGTACCGGAATCCCGATCCCGTTCCTCTATGAAAACGGCAAGGCGCCAAGCTACACGCCAGCGGCAAAAGCGAATATCGATGCCGGAGCCTGTCGCCGCGAGATTGCAAAACCCGCAACCTGGGTTGAAAAGAATGCCGCCCCGGCGGCATATTATGGATGGTGCCTGCTCATGAAGCCCGGTGCGCCCTTAACAGCCGGTAACTTCGGACCAGATGACTTCGGGCGTCCCAAAAGCGAAGAATAACGCCAGCCCCGCTTACCGATCCGCGTCCGATTTCGGGGTCTTGCTGTGTAGACGAGCACGTCTGCGATTGGGTCGTGTCCTTAACGGCAAGTTTTTCGCGCACCCGACGGTAAACGGCCGCTAGGCCTGGCCGCTGTCAACGCGACGGCTTCCGATAACATTACGGACCA
>JBGSVG010000023.1:0-6303 GCA_041753095.1 Sphingorhabdus sp.
CATTTTGGTTCATGAAGCACCAGAATATCTTATCCTGCTGATCATGCCGGACGATAATTTCACGAAAATTTCGACCCGTTATGGGTACGCCAAGAGCCCGCTCCTGAAGGGCGAGCGTAGGTGTTTCAACGGCGCCATCGATGACGCGGGAGTGGAATGCCATAAAGCCCCCGATAAATCAGTGTCCGGCCACCCCAACCGCCCTTGCTTCTTAGCACATAATTTCAAACCACAAGACGAAATATGTCTCGTAGTTGCAATAGCCTAGATAACGCGTCTTCCACGCAACACTGCGCGGGACGACGAAAATCGGACCAGCCTAGTTCTGTAAAATATAAATAAGCGGCGTCAGAAGCGTCGGTGCAACCTGCAAGGCGTCCTTGAAAATACGCCGCGCCTGCGAGTCACCAACGACCACCACATCATTAGCAAACACTTCGGGGTCACTATAATAGCCGCGCCGGATAGCCTTGAGGTTATAAAGCGCCGCCATTTTCTGGCCATTCACTGTGCGAAAAATCACGACATCGTCCAGCTTGGCAAATTCAGCTGTGCCTTTTGCCACCGCAACAGCGCGCATGAGCGTCATTTTGCCGATGACGGGATAGAGCCCAGGTTCCCTTACTTGCCCGTCAATCGTAACAACCTGGCTGACAGTTTCTTTGAGATTAACCGTGACTTGGGGATCGCGCACATATTGCCCGCGCAACCGCGATTCAATTTCCTCTTCCAATTCGCCAGGAGTTTTTCCTGCGGCTTCCATGATTCCAGCCAATGGAAAAGAAATACGGCCACCAGCGTCCGTTTGAACTTCCTGTTTGCTGAGTTCCTCAATACCAAAAACGTCAATGGTCAGCTTATCAAAAGGCCCAATGAGGTAAGGCCTGTTTTGTTCAAACAAATCAAGCCGGGTAGGTTCTGGAAGGACATCACTTTCGACTACCTTGATGTCGGATGTCGAACCAACGCCACCCAGTTGCGAACTGCCGCCGCATGATGCGAGCGCGGTGGATAGCAAAAGGAGCAGGAATCGGTTGCGCATATCTATATCCCAAAATCGTCGTGAAGGCCTGCTAGCGAAAGCGCTGTGGTAAAGACACGCCTTTTGACCAGTGCTGAACACGAAAAAATGGCGGAGAGATAGGGATTCGAACCCTAGGTACCGTCACCGGCACGCCGCATTTCGAGTGCGGTGCTTTCGACCACTCAGCCATCTCTCCGCATGTCACAAGGGCTGGTCATTGCCGGAAAACCGGCGCGCCCCGAAGACAGAGCGGGGCCATTAACCGATGTTTTTCTCTTTGCCAAGCGGCAAGCTTGATTTGTTGATAAATCGATATGATATTGTGAATATGGCTCGAAAAATCTCAGCGCCGGACGTGGCCGAAGCGCAATTTACCATTGGCGACGTCGTGCGGCACCGCATATTCGACTTTCGCGGCGTTGTATTCGACGTAGACCCGGTGTTCGCCAACAGCGACGACTGGTATCAATCGATACCTGAATCCGTGCGCCCCGCAAAAGACCAGCCTTTTTATCATTTGTTCGCCGAGAATGCCGACAGCAGCTACATCGCTTATGTCAGTCAGCAAAACCTGCTCTCCGACAGGGAACATGGCCCTATCAGCCACCCTGGAATCGATGCCGTGTTTGAAGGATGGACAGGGCAACGCTATGAGTTGAAGCGCCTTATGCGTCAGTAAGCGCCGTTCTTCGGCATTGCTGCAATCCATTCGTTCAGCAAACTGACGCCTTCATCGTGCACCATAGCTCGTCCAAGTTCGGGCATCGCGATGCCAGAATCGGTGCTTTTCATACGGTGGAGCAGAATCGAGCGATCGGGTCGGCCCTGTTCGACAATGAAATCAAAGTCACCGCTCGCCCTCCCCGCCGCGACTGGACGTTTGCCCATGCCATAAGCCGCCGGGTCCTTCGCAGAACCATCCAGAAACAGACCACTGTTACTGGCCGAGCCTTTCGGCGCATGACAATGACCACAATTTACCCGCAAATAACTATGCGCGCGCTCGTTTAAAGTTCCGCTCTTGGCATCGTCCCATTTCGCCTCTGGCGACAGTTTAGCCAATAGGGGCATCTCGCGCAGAAACCTGTCGCGATCATCAGCCTTCGGAAACTCCATATTTTGCCAGACCGGCCCAATGGGCATGATTTCGTCGCCCGACGAGTGGCATTGCTTGCACTGGTTTTTATTGGGCACCGAATAGCTGATTGACGCCTTTGTGCCGCCGTGATCGAACTCGACGGGAATGCGCGTGCCACCAATGCGTAAATCGGCGTCATTACCATCGGCCCGCCAAACATAAGGCAAGGCCACCCAACCCCCGGCGCGATGCAGCAAAACGCGCGTTTCGAGAATTTTCAGCTTCCCGCTTTCATCGGGGTAGCCAAAGCTTTTTATCAACGCCGACCCTATTGGGAACTGCAGTTTACCATCGGAGCTTGCAGACATCGTTCCACCTGCTGGGAGGTAGATGAAGCGTTGCTTTTCAGCGTAATCCGAAAAAAGCGGTGTCCGCAAATTATAGGGTATAAGCGCCGATGATGGTTTGCCCGCATCACCTTCAAAGAAACCAAAAGATGAAAGACTGGTCGGATTCTGCGGATTGGCAGCCAAGATATCCGATGCATCGGTCGGCATCGCCGATGACGCGACCGCCGCAGCAAAACACGCTATAAACGGCAGAATCAGCCGCATTATCTTACCGCAGCCTCCATCGATTCCGGTAATGTAATCGCAGGCAACGCGGCGGGTCGCGCGGTCGATGGTGCCAGCGGCGAAGGCTGTGCGGTTGCTGGATCTGCAGTGATGTCGGTTAAGCCAAGCGAGAGCGCTGGAACAGCATCGCCAATATTGGGGGCTCTCGCAGGGCCACCTGCACCATCCCAGAAAATTGCCGGAAAGCTGCCGCCCATCGCGGCCGCAATTTCCTTGCCACCGCGAAATTGTGGATCCCATCCCGCACGGCCATGCTGGTTGTCCCAAATGATAACGTCGCGCGGCAGCGGATCATATTTTGTGTCCTGCTGCGGAAAGCGGTACCCGACGACCATGATATTCGTCGTGCCATTTTCGCCCAGCACATTGTCGAAAATTTCAACATTGCGGTTCGCCATAACCATGACGCCAGTACCTGTAGGAACGTTGGCGACGATATTGCCCTTTGGCGCGAAATTCGGGGTCATGTTATCGACGATGATATTGTCGAAAATCCTGACATTGTGCCCGCCCATTTGCGGCAGATTAGGCAGATCGAATACCAGCACGCCGCCTGTGTTATGCGTCGCGATATTGTCATGAACATCGGCGTCATAACTGTTTTCAATTTCGATGCCTGCGACATTCTCCATCGCGATAGAATCGCGCACGACAATGTTACGCGATTGCCCGACATAGATACCGGCATCGGACGCTCCGCGCACGATAACCGAGTCAATCAGGACATCCTTGCTTTCAACCGGATAGATTCCATAAGCGCCATTGGTCGCCTTTGGTCCGCCGGTCCATTCGACGCGGAGTTTATGATAAACAATCCGGTCAGCGCCTTTGGATTTGATTCCATCGCCCTTGCTATTTTCAACACCAAAGTCGCGCAGTATTACATCATCCGACGTAACCAGCAGGCCTTCACCCGCGCCTTGTTGACCTGAAAAATCGAGAACAGATTCTTGAACGCCCTGCCCCTTTACCGTGACTCCATTCACATCAAGCGACAGACCATCTGTCAGGCTAAAGCGCCCTGCCCCCAACTCCACAACGTCGCCCGGTTCGGCAGAAATCAACGCTTCTTGAAGACGTTCCTGCGCGCCGTCACCCGGCGCGACCGATATCGTCTTTGCAAATGCAGGTTGAACAAGCGCGCATAAAGCGGCGCCAACGAAAGCGATTTTCCTCATCCTCATGACCAAAGGATGGCGGATTGCAACCAAATTGCCAAGTAGCTTTAGGCAGCCTCCCTTAATATCCATTCGACGCCAGCATCGGCGTGAATTTCTGTGCTGTCATAGATCGGCAGGACGTTCGCCTTGGTGTCCACGATCATACACAATTCGGTACAGCCAAGAACGACGGCCTTGATGCCTTCCTGATCGATTTCAGTAATGATCGTCTTCAGCTTGCGTTCGGATTCGCGCTTCGCCTGACCCAGCATCAACTCTTCATACACGATCCGGTCGATGTCCTGCACATCGTCTATCTCCGCGGGAAGCAAGGTGACACCGTGCTTTACAAGCCGCTGACGGTACCAGTTTTCGGCCATCACATTCGCAGTGCCAAGAAGCGCGGCAGACTGCACGCCGGCGGCCTTCATCTTTTCGCCGACGGCATCGGCGATATGAAGAACGGGGACAGTCACTGCGCCAGCGACTTGGTCGTAGACCTTGTGCATGCTGTTCGCGCCAATCACGATTGCGGTCGCCCCAGCCCGTTCAAGCCTTTGCGCCGACGCGATTAACACATCTGCGACATGGCCCCATTCCTGTTCAGTATTGGCCCGGCCAATGTCACAAAAATTCAGGCTTTCAATCAGCATCGGGGCGTTGCACGTGCCATTGGTCCGCTTCACGACCTGCTTGTTGATCCGCGCATAATAGAGCTCGGTCGAATACCAGCCCATGCCGCCGATCAAACCCAATTTACGCATGTTGCCACCTCTATTGCTGAAATCAAATGCCGCCCCGAAGCGTATCGAGGCGGCGTTTGATAACCGTTAGCGTGAAGTGACCTAGTGCTGCAAGGCTTTGACGATGTCCTCGCACATCTTCTTTGCGTCAGCCAGCAGCATCATCGTCTGGTCCATGTAGAACACGTCGTTATCGACACCTGCATAACCGACCCCGCCCATCGAGCGTTTGATGAAAAATACGGTCTTAGCCTTGTCGACATCAAATACCGGCATGCCGTAAATCGGCGATGTTTTGTCAGTTTTGGCCGCTGGATTGACGACATCGTTCGCGCCGATGATGAACGCAACATCGGTCTGCGCAAATTCGCTGTTGATGTCCTCAAGCTCGAAAACTTCATCATAAGGCACCTGCGCCTCGGCGAGCAGCACGTTCATATGGCCGGGCATGCGCCCTGCGACAGGGTGAATGGCATATTTTACCTTCACGCCCTGCTTCTTCAGCACATCGGCCATTTCGCGCAGGATATGTTGCGCCTGCGCTACCGCCATGCCGTAGCCGGGGACGATGATAACGCTTTCAGCCTGCTGCATCATATAGGCAGCATCTTCGGCTGAGCCGCGCTTCCATGGCCGCTGTTCCTTGGCTTCGCCGCCAGCAGCAGCGGCTTCGGCGCCAAAGCCGCCTGCGATCACACTGATGAAACTGCGATTCATAGCCTTGCACATGATGTAGGAGAGGATCGCGCCTGACGAACCCACCAACGCACCGGTGATGATCATTGCCGTGTTGTGTAGCGTGAAACCCATCGCCGCCGCCGCCCAGCCTGAATAGCTGTTGAGCATCGACACCACGACCGGCATATCCGCGCCGCCAATCGGGATGATAAGCAAAAACCCTATCAGAAATGCGAGCGCCGTGATGGTCCAGAAAACCCATGGCGACTGGTCGACGGTAAAATAACCGATAAGGCCAAGTATCGCAGCCAATGTGCCCAAGTTGATGACATGGCGCAGCGGCAACAGGATAGGCGCGCCAGACATCTTGCCCGCAAGTTTAAGGAAGGCAATGACCGAACCCGAAAACGTGATTGCACCAATGGCGATGCCGAGGCCCATTTCAATGCGGCTGACCGGATTTATCAAACCCAATTTGGCAAATTCTACCGGGTCGACATACGGTTCGGGCGTGGCAAGAATGCCGAACGCCTCGGGGTTCAAAAATGCAGCAGCGGCCACAAGTACCGCAGCCAGACCGACAAGAGAGTGAAATGCCGCAACCAACTGAGGCATGTCGGTCATCGCAATCTTGCGAGCCGTCACCCAGCCGATACCACCACCAATCGCAATCGCGCCGAGTATCTCGGGCAATGAAGCAACATCATGTGTAACCAGCGTGGTTACGACGGCAATCAGCATACCTGCCATACCAAATCGGTTGCCGCGCTGCGAGGTTGCAGGCGACGAAAGCCCGCGCAGAGCCAGAATGAAGAATACGCCCGATATCAAATAAGCGAGCATTACCCATGCGGGAGGAGCAGCATGTTCCAACTCAGCGCTCCTTCTTCTTGTACATCGCCAGCATTCTTGCCGTGACAGCAAAACCGCCGAAAATGTTCACACTCGCCAACGCCACTGCAATAAGCCCGAGCCATTTCGAAGT
>JBGSVG010000024.1:0-1580 GCA_041753095.1 Sphingorhabdus sp.
CCCCTGCCCTTTGCCCTATCTGACCTTTGCCAGTTGCGCAGCGCGTGCGTCGCGCATTTTGGCAAAGTCATCACCCGCATGGTAACTTGAACGCGTCAACGGACTCGATGCGACCAGAAGGAAGCCTTTCGCCCGCGCTATGGCTGCATAAGCATCAAATGCCTGCGGCGTCACAAAATCCATCACTTTGGTGTGCTTCGGTGTTGGCTGCAAATACTGGCCCATGGTCAGGAAATCGATGTCGGCGCTGCGCATGTCGTCCATCACCTGATGCACCTCCATCCGCTCTTCGCCCAAGCCCAGCATAACGCCAGACTTGGTAAAAATGGACGGATCGTGCCGTTTCACCGTTTCCAGCAGCCGGAGCGACGCATAATAGCGCGCACCAGGCCGTATCGTCGGATAAAGCCGGGGAACGGTTTCGAGATTATGATTATAGACATCGGGCCGTGCGGTAACAATTGCTTCGACCGCTGCTTCAGTCTTGTTCCGGAAATCGGGCGTCAGAATTTCGATGGTAGTATTGGGCGTATTGCGCCGCAATGCCTCAATAACTTTCACAAATTGGCTTGCCCCGCCGTCGGGCAAATCGTCACGGTCCACCGACGTGATCACGATATGCTCAAGTCCCATCTTAGCTGCTGCAATCGCAACATGCTCAGGCTCCAACGGATCGACCGCTTTTGGCATACCCGTCTTGACATTGCAGAAAGCGCAAGCGCGCGTGCACACATCGCCTAATATCATCACCGTTGCGTGTTTTTTGGTCCAGCATTCCCCGATATTGGGGCATGCGGCTTCTTCGCAAACCGTGTTCAAATTCAAGTCCCGCATCAGCTTGCGGGTTTCGTTGAACCCGGCCCCGCCCGGTGCTTTAACGCGGATCCATTCAGGCTTGCGGGTCCGTGGCGCGCGATCGGGCGGTATCATAGGTGCGTTCATGCGGCTCAGATAGGCGTTTCGCTCAAATCTTGCCACCCTGAATTTCGCTGCTAGTGAGTGGGCATGACTCGCTTTTCAGACATGCTCGATGGTTATGCCCGCTTCCGCCACAGCGACTGGAAAGACGAACGCGAACGGTGGGAAGTTTTGGGCGAAGGGCAAAGCCCGAAAGTGATGGTCATCGCCTGCTCTGACAGCCGCGTGGACCCTACGCAGATTTTTGACACGCGCCCCGGCGAGATATTTGTCGTCCGTAACGTCGCCGCGCTGGTGCCGCCGTTCGAAACCACACCTGGCCTCCACGGCGTTTCCGCAGCATTGGAATTTGCAGTGCAGTTTCTCAAAGTCGAAGAAATTCTGGTGATGGGCCACGGACTGTGCGGTGGCTGTAACGCTGCACTGACCAAAGCGATGGTTGGCATGGAGCCAGGTGAAGGCGGCTTCGTCGCCAATTGGATAAGCCTTTTGGACGAGGCGCAGGCCAAGGTTGCTGCGGTACACGGGATACATGGCCAAGCTGCAGAGCGCGCGATGGAGATGGAAGCGGTCAAGGTTAGCCTCGCCAATTTACGTACTTTTCCTTGCATCCGGCAAAAAGAAGCGTCGGGGGAACTTGCCCTGCATGGCGCGGTATTTGC
>JBGSVG010000025.1:0-2440 GCA_041753095.1 Sphingorhabdus sp.
CCGGTCGCGCTTTATCGAGGCGATCATCGTTACGCCAGTGCGGATCGCTGTCATCTTCATTTTCGTGGGCACTGCCTATAATTTCGTCATCAAACGCAGCTGGGAAAAATGGCGCATGAAACAGATTCAGGAACGTTTGTCCGGTCATATTGTCACGCTTGGCTTCGGCATCAGTGGCGCACAGGCCGTCAATGAACTGATTAAACGCGGCACCGATCCGCAGGACATAGTCGTTGTTGATGGCAGCGAGGACCGGCTTGCGGAAGCCGAAGAGCTGGGCTGCAATATCTTGTGCGGCGATGCTACCCGCGATGAGATACTCAATGCCGTGCGGATTGCGCAGGCCTCCTCGGTTATCGTATCTGCAGGGCGCGATGATGCTTCCATCCTTATGGTGCTGACTGTCCGACATCTGTCGCCAAATGTGCCGATTAGCGTGGTCATCCGCGCCGATGATAATGAATTGCTCGCGCGGCAGGCTGGCGCAACAACCGTGATAAACCCAGTCAGCTTTACCGGCTTGCTATTGGCAAGCTCTTGCCATGGCGAGCATATCTCGGAATATCTCACCGATCTGGCGTCGGTGGGCGGCGAGGTGCTGATCAAGGAGCGCAGCGTGGCTCCGAATGAAATAGGGAAAAGGCTACGTGACTTGCCCGAAGGTATCGGCGTGCGCATCTATCGCAATGGTGTGAACTACGGTTTTTGGACTCCAGAGGCCGAGAAACTGGAAGCGGACGATCTGCTGGTTCAGATCATTCCGTCAAAGGCTTAAGTGCCCAACATTACGAACACTAACCCCATCACGGCGTAAAACACGACCCAGTAGCCAGCATCGATGGCGAATAATTTGCCCGACCTGCGCGAAAATAGATAATTGGTGCCGATTGCCGGAACGATGTAGCCAAGCGCGATGCCGCCGGAAATCATCATGGTCGCACGTGCGCTGGTATCGAAAAACGCCAATAAGTGGCCAAGGAAAACCGCCGACAACACTGAGAAAGCGAAGGTCAGGCCGTAAATTTTGAGCATGTTAGCGTTTTTCAACTGCTCTTCGGTAAAGCCGTTCTCCGCCATCCATGCCTTGCCGAATAGCGGTCCGTACCAGACGCCTCCAACCAGAAATCCGGCTGCGGCAGCGACGAAAATCGCCAGTAAATTTGCATTTGCCATGATATTTTTCCCCCTCAACTCTGCGGTGTAATCATGCGCCTGTTCGCGGTTCGTGACAAGGCTGCACAAACCCGCTATGCGCGCCGCCATCATGGCAACTCAAATTAAAGCAGCGCCCAAGGTGGGCATGGTGTCGCTCGGCTGTCCCAAGGCGTTGGTAGACAGCGAACGGATTCTGACCAAGCTACGCGCCGATGGCTATGGCCTGTCGCCCGATTATGCGGGAGCGGACGTCGTGCTGGTCAACACCTGCGGATTTCTCGATTCGGCCAAGGAAGAGAGCCTTGAGGCGATAGGCGAGGCGATTGCCGAAAATGGCCGGGTGATTGTAACTGGCTGTATGGGCAATGAAGCCGATGTCATCCGTGCGCGCTTTCCCGATGTTCTGGCGATTACTGGTGCGCATCAATATGAAGCGGTGGTCTCGGCAGTGCATGAAGCCGCGCCGCCAACGCGAGGTGCGTTCGTCGATTTGGTACCCGAAGGTGGTCTGAAACTCACGCCGCGCCATTATAGTTATTTGAAGATATCCGAGGGCTGCAATCATAGCTGCGCCTTCTGCATTATCCCAAGCTTACGCGGAAAACTGGCCAGCCGCCGAATCGACGCGGTGTTGCGCGAGGCTGAAAAACTGGTTTCGGCGGGAACCAAGGAACTGCTCGTCATTTCGCAGGACACTTCGGCTTATGGCGTCGATACCCGCCATGAAAGCCGCGAATGGAAGGGCCGCGACGTTCGCGCGCATATGACTGACCTCGCGCGCGAATTGGGCGGCCTACGCACCAGCGAAGGCTCTGCGCCCTGGGTGCGGCTGCATTATGTCTATCCTTATCCGCATGTCGATGATGTGATCCCGTTGATGGCGGAAGGGCTTTTGACGCCCTATCTCGATATCCCGTTCCAGCATGCCGCGCCTTCGGTGCTGAAGGCAATGAAGCGTCCGGCCAACGAAGCCAAGGTACTTGAGCGGATCCGCAAATGGCGCAGCATTGCGCCTGACATCGCTATCCGCTCCAGCTTCGTGGTCGGTTTCCCCGGCGAGACCGAGGCCGATTTCGAATATCTGCTGGAATGGCTCGACGAAGCGCAGTTGGACCGTGTTGGTGCATTCCGGTTCGAACCCGTTGAAGGCGCACAGGCCAACGCGCTGCCCAATCCGGTGCCGGAAGCGGTGAAGGAAGAGCGCTTCCAGCGCATCATGGCCAAAACTGCCGCAATCAGCGCCGCCAAACTTGCTGCCAAAGTCGGCCGCGTGTTGCCAGTCATC